>NZ_RZTA01000006.1:0-101047 GCF_004023115.1 Mesorhizobium sp. M6A.T.Cr.TU.017.01.1.1 | reverse complement strand
TGCCAGGACAGGAATTCCTCGGTGGTCAGCTTGTAGCGCTGGCACGCCTCTTCGAGGCTCAAAAGCCCGCCGCGCACAGCCGCCACCACTTCCGCCTTGCGTCGGATAACCCAGCGGCGTGTGTTCGTCGGCGGCAGATCGGCAATCGTAAGAGGGCTGCCGTCAGGCCCGATAACATATTTGACTCGCGGTCTAACAAGATCGGTCATCGTACTCTCTACTAAAAACTCAAAGACCCAATCCCCACCACATTACCGCCACAGCTTTAAAAATTGCCTAAGCAGACCCTAATAGCTAGGTAAGGATCATGAACGCCGCGTTAGTCTTTTCGTCGGCATTTGAGATATCTGCCGGCAAGCGCCGCATCCGTTCAAAAAAATCGGCCAGTTCGCGAAGCTGGCGTACCTGGAAAGCTTGACCTATATTCCGGCCATTGGCATTCAAGCGCCGTCGTCCAGGCGCATGCAGAACGAAAGAACCATGAACAGCCTCGACCTTCCCCGACGTCCCGAAGATACCCGCATCGTTGTCGCCATGTCGGGCGGAGTCGATTCGTCGGTCGTTGCCGGCCTTTTGAAGCGCGAAGGCTATGATGTCGTCGGCGTAACGCTACAGCTCTACGACCATGGCGCGGCAACGCACCGGGCCGGCTCGTGCTGCGCCGGCCAGGACATCGACGATGCCCGTCGCGTCTCCGAGACGCTCGGCATTCCGCATTATGTGCTCAATTACGAGGAGCGCTTCCGCAAGGCGGTGATCGACCCCTTCGCCGAGAGCTATGTGGCCGGCGAAACGCCGATCCCTTGCGTTTCCTGCAACCAGACGGTGAAGTTCGCCGACCTTCTGACGACCGCCAAGGAGCTTGGCGCCGACGCGCTGGCCACCGGCCATTACATTCGCTCCGGCGCCAATGGCGCCCATCGCGCACTGTACCGGCCGGTCGACGCGGACCGCGACCAGAGCTATTTCCTGTTCGCCACCACACAGGCGCAGATCGATTATCTGCGCTTTCCGCTCGGCGGCCTGTCGAAGCCGCAGGTTCGCGCTATCGCCGAGGAAATGGGACTGACGGTCGCCGCCAAGCAGGACAGCCAGGACATCTGCTTCGTGCCGCAGGGCAAATATTCAGACATCATCGCCAAGCTGAAGCCGACTGCTGCCAACCCGGGCGATATCGTCCATATCGACGGCCGCGTGCTCGGCCGCCATGAAGGCATTTTGCGCTACACAATCGGTCAGCGCCGCGGCATCGGCATCGCCTCGGGCGAGCCGCTCTACGTCGTCCATCTCGACGCCGACCGGGCCCGCGTCGTCGTTGGCCCGCGCGAGGCGCTGGAGACGCACAAGATCTATTTGCGCGACATGAACTGGCTGGGCGACGCTGCGCTGTCCGACATCCCGGCGGCCGGTCTGGAGCTTTTCGCCAAGGTCCGCTCGACACGCCCGCCGCGCCCGGCGGTGCTGCATCACTGCGCCGGCATTACTACGGTGGAGCTGGTCGACGGTGAGTCCGGCATCGCGCCCGGCCAGGCCTGCGTGCTCTATTCCGACGACGGCAACGAGGCCCGTGTGTTCGGCGGCGGCTTCATCGAGCGTTCCGAGCGAGGCGCCGAGGCTGAGGCGATGCTGACGCGGCTGGCGGCCCGGCCGGCGCAGGTTCCCGCCGAATAGACGGTGATCCCGATTCTATCGGGATGGATCAGGCTCTAATACAGCGGCGCTTTTCTCTCGGGAAGACGATCCGGTGTGGGTAATCGTGCCAGCAGTCAGGATGCGCAGCACCCTGATGGCTTCCTCGCCGCCGGTGCGCGGTTCTGCCCGCGTCTCGATGCACTGGATGAAATGCTCGAGCTCTCGCGTCAGCGGCATGCCCTCGCCCACCGCCACGTAGGACGGCTCGTTGGTGGTGAAAGCCCATTGGCCGCTGTCTTGCCACACCGCGTGGCGATAGACGGCGAGCTTGCGCTCCCACGGCTCGACATCGTCGAACACCGCCATCGCCTTGGTGCCGACCACGGTCAGCCGCCGCTCGCGGTAAGGGTTGAGCCGCGACGCGAAGAGATGGCTGCGCAGGCCGTTGGGAAAGCGCATATGCAGATGCGCGAAATCACTGAGATTGTCGAGGAGCGCTGCCCCTTCGCCGCGCACCTCGATCGGCTCCGTGCCCGTGATGGCCAGGATCATCGACAGATCGTGCGGCGCCAGATCCCACAGCGCGTCGTTCTCGGTGTGGAACTTGCCGAGCCCGAGCCGGTGCGAATGTATATAGCGGACCTCGCCGAGCTCGCCATTGTCGATCAGCGCCTTCAACGTCTCGAAGGCTGGATGAAAGCGCAGCACATGGCCGACCATGAAGACGCGGCCATTGTCGGCCGCCGCCTGTACCGAACGCTCGGCATCCGTCACCGTCAGCGCGATTGGCTTTTCCACCAGCACGTCCTTGCCGCCCTGGACGGCGCGCACCGCCATATCGGCGTGGAACTGCGGCGGCAGCGCCATGACGATGGCGTCGATGTCTTTTCGAGCAAACAGCGCCTCCGGCTCGATCGCCAGGCAATCCTGTTCACTGGCGAAGCCTTCAGCGCGGGCTGGGTTGACGTCCGAGACCGCGTGAAGCGCGCCGAGCGCCTTGAGGGTGCGGATGTGGTTGCTGCCCCAGTATCCGCAACCGAGGACTGCAATGCGCGGTTTCATCAATTCCAACTCTAGAATTTCGTGGCCGAGACATAGCGGCGCACTCCGCCGAACTCAACCCCGGCATTTCAGCTCAAATTCCTGCCCGGTAGAGCTTTTCGCCCATTGGAGCGACGCACGTCCGCTTGGACGCACAAAGTTCTCACCTCATGACTTTGACCCTTCGCACCGTGCTTTCCGAAATCGATTCCGATATCCGGCCCGAAGCGATAGAATATGCCAATATGCCGGCTGCATCGATGCTTGACAGGCTTGGCCTCCCAACCTTATATCCGCCCGACCTTGGCGAACGCTTCGACATGCCTTCTGATTTAAGGCGGATTTCGGGCCTTTCGCCGCCCTGGCGGGGTAGCTCAGTTGGTTAGAGCACGGGAATCATAATCCTGGGGTCGGGGGTTCAAGTCCCTCTCCCGCTACCAAATTTCTCTCAATAAAATCAGCGTCTTAGGCGCGACTGAGGGTAGCTAAACCGCTATCTTCATGTCGCGCCATGTTGCAAACCACTACCGTTGATTTCCAAGGGTTTCCTGCGACTATCGGCAGGTCCACGCGACATGGATGCGACATGGAAGAGCCGATATTAAAACCCTGCCCCTTCTGCGGCGGCGACGCTGTGATTTCCCGCAATGTTAGCCCTCCGGGAAATCGATATGTATGGAATGTGGCACGCATTTCTTGCTCTCTTTGCAGTGTGATGCAGTGCGACGAAGTTGAGCCCGCAATAGCAATCCGCGATTGGAATCGTCGAGTTCCGATGGACGAATAAAAAGCCCGCCACCAAGGGCGATCGAAAGGCTGGAAAATGAGGGCGGGATCGTCGGTGAGGATGATGTGTAAAGGGCGATCGACCATCCCGCTGTCCGCGATATTGCTTGCGGCCGCAATCCTGACGGGCTGCGGTGACTCACCACAAGAGGCAGCCGGCTCGGCATATCGGATCGTTGACGCGGTGAGCGCTGATGCATCGTGCGATGCTGGCGAACTCCTGCTGAGCGCATACTGCTTCTCTGATGCCGGCCGAAGCATCTCAGCGAGTGGTCCGGCACTCCAACCAGATGCAAACGGCAGGATTGTAGCAACATGCCTCACGGGCGGCCGCCATCTGCGTCTGTTCTGCATCAAACAGCCGTGACATGGACGCCAGCAATGATGACTAAGGGGCGAATCGAGTTCATCGCCGAGAACGGTGGCGGAGCCGGGGTGAGGCTTAAGAAGGTGTCAGCGCCGGGCGCTCAGTTGCGCGACGGCGAGGCTGGCATCATCGAAAACAACGAGATGTAGGACGATCTACCAATTTTGGGTGACAACTCCGATGGTTTCTCAGCCTGCATATCTGACCAATCTCAAAAAGTACGCGAAACTCCGCTTCCGCGGCGACGAGGACGAAGACGCGAGGATAGCCGTCCGCGACCTCGACAATGAAAGCGACAGAGGAGCAATCATTCTGGCCGCAACAAATGTCGAAGACATGCTCGAATTGAAAATTCTGGAGAGACTACCGACGCTCCAGGCTGACGAGCCGGCGCGCAAATTTGTGTTTGAACAAGACGGCCCGATATCGACGTTCTCACGCAAAATATTGATGGCATATGCAATGGGCATTGTTGATAAGCCCTACCGCAAGCTGATCGATCTTGTTCGCGAAATCCGTAACGCTTGCGCGCATTCTCGACAGCCAATTTCCTTGCAAGTTCCGGAGTTGCAGGATGCGTGCAAGGTCGTCATTTCGGACATATGGCCCGATATTAAGGATCACAATCCCAAAACGATCAGAATGGCATTCGTTATGAAATGCACATTCATTCAGCACTACATACTTCACGGTGAGAAGCTGGAAGGCAGGGATGCGCATCTCGCGCACTGGGAAAAGCTCAAGCGTGGCGAAGCATAGCTGCGAAAAACCGCGACATGGTAGCATGACGGCTTGCGTGCGCCTGCCAGTTGCGTCACGCTCAACTACTGGGGGAATGACGATGCGAAATGGCGCCGGCCTCCTACTGGCAATTACCAGTGCGTTGGCGATCATCTCGCCTAGCCGTGCTGAAACCTTGGTCGAATACTGCGACGCCGCACGCGAGATCGCCCGAACTATAATGGATCAGCGCCTCCACCCAAAGGAGATGATGACCAATATGTTTGCCGCGGCGAAAATGTCAGAGGTTATCGACAACTCCACGGAAGGAATCCGTGCCGAGCATAAGTCTCTTGCCCAGCATATATTGGGCTTGGCGTACTTCGAACCATTCAGGGACGGGGAACAGGATAAGCAAATTGCGATTTCTTTGTTCGAAGTGCAGATCGGGATTGATTGTCTACGCTCGAACTTGCAGTGACGCCTGGAAGCCACCAGCGCGCGTTCGTGCTGACCGCTGTCTTACATCGCCGAAGCGCCTCGCGCGTCCTGGCGCCTCTTGCTGGCCTGAATTAGCCGCTCCATTGCCCGCGCCTGCGCTCCAGCGCGGAACCTTTCTATCGCGGCCTGCTGTTCCTGCTCTCGCGCCAGCCTGTAGACCTCGGGCAAAGGCCGCCAGTCGGCCGGCTTCAGCTTCATGCACCATTGGGCCCGGCGAAAGCCCCAATGCTCGATTCCGACGAGATCCGAGCGGTCGAACCAGCATGAAACGTTCAGCTTGGCGAAGTGCAAGACCCTTGCCGTCCACCAGATTCTCTCAATATCGAGCTCGCCGGTGCCTTCCTTCCATGGGGTGAAACCGCGGCCGGGCCGCTCGGTTAGATCGCTGTCGCGCAAGATGGGCCTCTCGCGTTCACTTTCGGCTAATCGTCGCCAAGGTATTCCACCACGATGCCGAAATCTGGTGTCCCGTGGACATAATGCCATTTGATTCGCCAAAGGCCAGTATTTTCCATACTCTCGAGAGCGTGGACCAAGCCGCTGCCGGTTCGGAATTTCTTTGTCACCAGGTCGTTGACCGCTCGGATCCCGCCTGATCGATACGCCTTCACATGCTCGTCGTCAGCCATGGCCAACCCTCCCGCTTTGGACTGGAAGCTAAGCCATTTAGCGGTGGATTCACATAGGACGCGCTTCCAGATGATGACCTCTTGACTGTCCGAGCAGGTTAGATGATTCTTGCTGCGTGCCTTGAGAGAAGCGGCCCTAGGCACCATGGTTCAAGCCGCGTGATAGCCGACGATGGGGGAGCCCTTACGTCGTAGACAACGAGCAGCACGGCTGCCCAGCACAACTCTTCTTAAACATCAACAGGCTCGAGGTCCCGCTCACGCGCGTCCGCAGCCCCAATGGTATTGGAAAGAGGCTATGCCCAAATTTGTTGAATATCAGGATGGCGACGTTGCGGTGACTTCACGCAAGCCGCTGCGAGGCACATTGGAGTTGATCACAGACGACGACGATACGGTCGAGCTTTTGCTCGATCGCGTGAACACTGAGTGGCTGATGGGCGCGCTTTGCGAATTCCTAGTGCAAGGCGAAGGCGACGACATGCCGAAAATATCAATTGGCCGACGGTGACCCGGCTTGCCCTAGCGAGCTAATGGCGGCATCCTCCTTACGATGGGGGATGCCGCTCCGAAAAAGCCGAAGGTTGTCTATGGCGTCGGCGTGACGCCATTCGGCATGTACGTGATGGCTCAAAACTATCGGGCGACAGCTGATGCGCTTGAGAACGTGGTCGTTCTCCCGCACTTGACGGATCACCCGCGGCGCTTTCTGTACTACCAGGCTCTCGAACATTTCCTCCGGGCATTCCTGCGCCTGAACAGCCAGGACCTGGAGAAGATCCAAGATTTCCGACACAACTGGGGTGAGATGCTGGACTGCTGCAAAAGCTACGGCCTGCGGTTGTCCGTCAAAGCCGAAGAGTTCATCCGATCAAGCGCGCTCAACAATGACCTCGTCCGGATTCGGTATGAGCTCGTGATCGAAGAGGATGTAACGAAAGGCCGCAAGCCGCGCTCGACCCTGCCCCTTCAAAAGACCATCTACGCGCTCGAACTGGCAGTCGGCGAAGCGATCGAGGCAACAGGCAGAGAAGTGTTCAAGCGGCCAAGACCGGCGATCTGGTCATGATGGCCGCACACTAGGGTCCGAAGCTGATCGCCCCACCGACAAAGGTCTTCGAGGTCGAGAGCGTGAAGGTGAAATCGTCCGTCGATGTTGCGATCCAAGAAATTCGATCGGCGTCATGTGTCGACCTCCTCGCCGCGTGCGACGGCGGCGCCGTTGCGTGGTCCAGGCGGAGGGAGGCCGATCTCGCGGTACAGCTCGTCGAGGTCAGTGCTGGGGATGCAGCGCGGCCGGTATTTGTCCAACAAGCGGTTGACGCCGACGCATTCGGCCTCCGTTCTGAATAGCAACGCCGACCACGACGGCCGGCCGAACTTGGCTTCCAATCCGTCGTGGCTGAAGCTCTTGTCGCCCCAATGAAGATGCCGCTGCCAGGCCTCGTCAGCATCATTGATGGTCAAGGCTGCCGCCACCTGGATCGGCACTGCGGCGTCGACCTTGGCGGCACCGCGGAACAGTTCGACAGTGATCCGGCGCAATTCGGCGGTCGCCACATTGAGTGCTCGCGTTGCTGCCATTTTCGAGCCATTTTCGGCCGACTTTTCGGCTTCCCGCAAATAGGTCAAGCGGGCTTCCATGCGCACGACTTCGGCGATCAAACCTGCCCTTGCGAGAGCGTCAACACCGCGATCTGCAAGGCGTTGCGCTAGGATCTTGAACGCCTTGCGCTCTTGCCTATTGAGGTCAACGGGTGGTGCCGGCATGGTCATGTAAAATTTCCCCTGAAAATTCGAGAAATCTGCGCATGACCCCGAAGCGGTTCCAGGGGCATTTTCCAAACTCGAAAGTTGACCTCCCCCCGGAGGGGGCTGGCGACGGCCGCCTGCTTCTTGGTTGCCACGATCGTCCGCTCGATCTGATTGGGCAACTGGTTGGCGTAGCGCACCGGCCGCCGCGAGCGGTCGGTGAGCGCCTCCAGGCCATCATCCTTGTAGCGGTTGAAGATCTTGTAACCGGTCTTGCGCGAAATCCGAACTCCCGGCACACATCGCTCATGCCTTCGCCGTCCAGAAGACGGGCCACGAAGCGTAGACGTTCCTCCATCACCGAACACTCTCTCCACGGCATCAACACCTCCGGCCGAAAGCCAAAAGTGTTACCCATGTGTCCGGTACAAAACGTCACCTATGTCCCAGGTCGGGCAAATAAGATCAATCGGTTATGCAAGCAGCCGCTACCATCGACCACTTGCCGGTCGTCAACATCCGTCCGCGCCTCGCAAGCTCTGGTGGCTTGCGGAGCAGTCGGACGACGTGCCAGGCTCCGGGCGCATAGCCGCCGAGAACCACGAGCTTCACGACCACGTAGGTTGAAGCCAGAAGGGCGAGGATGGCGAGGCCGGCAAAACGGATCGATCCCGACCCTCACCGAAGTGCTCGCCATCCCGGCCGGGATCAGCCTTCGCTCGGCACTGGCGTGTTGAGGAGCTGCTGCTCCCAAAGATACGCGATGCCGCTGCCGCCGAAGTGCTGGATGAGAATCTCGGTCAGCTCCTCGACATGCTCGGTGCGCGCCCAATCGCGTTGCCATTCGCCAGCGAGCGCCATCACGGTCATCACGTTCGCGCCGGCCGCGATCATTCGCTGGATGGCAACTTCGTGAGACTCCTTCGAAATCCCGCCCGACGCGTCGGTGATCACGGTCACGTCCCAGCCTTCGCCGGCGGCCTGGATCACAGGCATTGCGACGCAGACCTCTGTCCACAGGCCAGCGATGATCAGCTGCTTGCGGCCGGTCGCCTTGACGACGTTCACCACATCCTCGTCCTGCCAGGTGTTCACCCAGGTGCGATCGATGACTTCCTGGTCCGGAAATACGTCGGTGATCTGCTTAAAGAGAAGTCCACCGCGCGCCGCGATCACGCTGGTGAGAATGGTCGGAACATTGAAGGCTTTTGCTAGCTTCGCCAGCGCGGTCGTGTTGTTGACCACCATGTGCGGATCGTGGCTGTTCAGGTTTGCGAGCTGATAGGGCTGGTGGTCGATCAGAACGAGGACCGAGTCTTCAGGACGAAGAAGCGAATCGAGGCCGTTACGAGGGGTCATCAAGACTTCCTTTCTCTGCCGCTATGGACGGCGATGGGTTCACGGGAGACATGCGCCAGCGGGCGACGTTGCCTGGACGCAATTTGCTGTTCCTTTTGGTGATGCGGTAGTGCCATAGTCAGGCAAGCTGTGTCGCGAAACGAGGAACGCCGAATTGGACATCGAAGATCTACAGACATTCGTCGCAGTGGCCGATGCAGGGGGCGTATCGGCCGCCGCGCGCCGGCTCGGCGTCTCCAAGTCAATCGTCAGTCGGCGGCTCTTTCGGGTTGAAGCGGAGCTTGGCGTCCAGCTTCTTGCGCGAACGACCCGCGGTGCCGCGCTCACAGAAGCGGGAATCACGTTCAGAGACCATGCGGCCCGAGCCAGCGCCGAGATCGATACGGCCAGGGAAACGATCCTCCCCACCGGTGAACTGCGCGGCCGCCTGAGGGTTGCCATGCCGCTTTCTTTTGGACCGACCCACTTCGCCCCCGTGCTTGCGGAAATGGCGCAATACCACCCGCAGCTCCACATCCATACCTCCTACAGCGATCGCTTCGTCGATCTGATCGCCGAAGGTTTCGATTGCGCGATCCGGGTTGGTTACCTTCAGGACTCCAACCTGATCGCCAGACGTGTCGGGCCGATCTATGGAAAGCTTGTCGCAAGCCCGGATTACATCAAAGCGCACGGTTCACCTGAGACGGTAGAGCAGCTCGTCAACCACCAGGCCCTCATGCAAGGAACGGAAGCCTGGCAGTTCATGGACGGCGACAAGATCGTCACGGTTCAGCCGCAGGGCAGGTTCAAAGCCGACAACGCCACGGCGCTCGCCGCCGCCGCGGCGGCAGGGCTCGGCATCGCTTGGCTCCCTGATTGCATCACGTATGACCATGTGACCTCCGGAGCGCTCGTTCCGATTATGACACGCTATCCCCCACCTTCGGCAGGCGCGTATGTCGTCCGACCGCCGGGTAAGCACCCCACACGGAAAGTCCGGGTCCTCACCGAGATGCTGATCGAGTACTTCGCACGAAATTCGGACGTTTGGGGTCTCGACCGTTAAAACACGAACGGGGCGAAGCCTTATTAAAGAATCGCGTTCGACGGTCGCTCTACTGCGAGCCGCTGAGCTCGACGATATTGCCCGCACGTTCCACTTACTGCGACACAGCTTGACGTATCACAGGACTAGTTGGGCAGACGATCGCTCGCCAGTTTAGGCATTCGTCGGGCCGAAAGCGCTGTTCCCGCTCGCGCGGTCCGGATTAATCGAAATCGGGCATTCGCATCGGCAAGGGCGAGGCCCCCCGGAAACCCCAAGAGAGGATGAGGCGCATGAGTTGGAACCCGGCAATCGAACCGGGCTGTCCCGATGAGGTTGGCCTCGACGCGATCGAAACGCTCATCGTCCCGCGCGCTCGAGACCTGGGCGGCTTCGAGGTTCGGCGCGCCCTGCCCGCACCCAAGCGGCAGATGGTCGGACCGTTCATCTTCTTCGATCAGGCCGGCCCGGCCGAGCTGCTGACCCGGCAAGGCGTAGATGCCCGACCGCACCCGCATACCGGTCTCGGCACCGTTACGTACCTCTTTCGCGGCGACTTCCATCACCGGGACAGCACCGGGGCAGACCAGATCATCCGTCCCGGCGAATTGAACTGGATGGTCGCCGGGCGCGGCGTGACCCATTCGGAGCGCACTTCCTCGGCCGCCCGGAGCGGTCCGAACAGCCTGTTCGGAATACAGACCTGGGTTGCGCTGCCCGACCGCCACGAGGACATGGCGCCCATGTTCGAGCATTATGGCCAGGAGGCGCTCCCGGTGATCGAGGATCGCGGCGTCTCGGTCCGGCTGATCCTCGGGGAGGCCTATGGTGAGAAGGCCCCCGCGACAATGTACTCGGAGACGTTCTATGCCGACGTGGCGCTCGAAGCAGGAAGCCGATTGCCGATGCCGCACGATCACGAGGACCGGGGCATCTATATCGTCGAAGGCTCGATCTCCATCGCCGGGCAGGAATACGAGGCATCTCAGATGATGGTCTTCCGCCCCGGCGACAGGATCACGGTCGCGGCCGGCGACAGAGGCGCGCGGCTGATGATCCTCGGCGGCTCGACCCTTTCGGGTCCCCGCTACATCTGGTGGAATTTCGTCGCCTCATCCAGGGAGCGCATCGAAGAGGCCAAGGCCGAATGGCGCGCTGAGGACTGGGGCAAGGGACGTTTCGATCTTCCCGCCAATGACCGGGATGAGCACACTCCACTTCCGGACTGACCGGTGTGCGGACAAGTCGATCGCCCATATGCGACCGGGGCGATCGCAGAAGACACGAACGACGTCGCGTGCCGGCTGAATGCTGGATGGAGACAGGGAAAATGAGCAACAAGTGGCCCCTCCTCGACTGCCTCAGTTGGCGCGAGACGTGTTCTGCCTGCATCTATACTTGCAGATCGCCGGCAAGTATCGGCTGACTCATACCCGTGGCTCAACTATTCCTGGAATGCGACCTTCTATGTCACGCCTAGTGGCCTGACATCACGGGTCACAGTCGATCCTGGTGGATGGCGGCGTGACAATCCCAAGGCCGCGCTGAGGACGTCGCGTTGACACGCAGGAGTTCAAGTTAGCCACTCAACCACACCGCTAGAGGAGCAATTCCCATGAAGGTTCGCAAGTTCACCATCACCGACGCAGTGCTGGAGCGTTCCCCGGGACAGGACGGAGACGTGTTTGTGGGCAATCTGGTCGACCAGCGCCATGCCTCCCCGATCACCATCGGGTACGGGCGCTATGGACCGGACCAGACACTTGAGGAGACAATGGCCGTCGATGATGTGATGGTCGTCCTCGAGGGGCGGCTTTCGGTGTCCGGAAAGTCAGGCAGCGTCACCGCAGGGCCGGGCGAGATCGTCCATATGCCCAAAGGGCAGAAGGTGACGATCCGCTCGCACGAGCAAGGCGCGCTCACCGCCTATGTCACCTATCCCCACTGGCGGGAGGCACGCCAGTAAGTCCTCCCCGCAACGCCGCAGGCTCGACGTCCACGCGGATCATGCTCAACCGAGTAGGCGTTGAGGTCTTGCCTGTGCAGATCTGGCGCGTGGCCTCGCCACTTTGTCCCAGCGACGCCTCGCGCCCGCAGGCTCAAAGCTGTGCAAATCCGCCGTTCACGAACACCTCGCGCCCGTCTGGAAGCTGCTGTCGTTGCTCGCGATTTGCAGCCCACATGCCATGCCGACACAGCCGGCAGCCCAGTCCCAAGCATCCCGATAGCGCCCGATCGTTTGCAAGCCTTGAAGAACTTCTATCGCGGCGGCGGTCAGATGAGGAGCACGGTCAGTTTTGCCCGGTGATTCGGCCAAGCAAAATATCCGATGCTCGCCAGCACGGCAAACGCAGCGGCGTGATTGAGTTTGTCATGACCAAGGGTGATGGCGATGCCAAACATCTGCAAAAACCACCCAGGCGAAAGGGTGAGCAGGAGAATGCCAGCCAGCGTGACCAGAAAAGCAGTCCTTCCTGGGACGATATGTAGTCTTACACGCGACAAAGGTTTTATCAGTCTTTCATTAAAAAGCGCAGGCTCTCAGGCTCACGGCTGTGCTTGCTAGTTGTAAGTTCACTTCCCAACGACCTGACGCATCAGTCGAACGGATGAAGCCTAATAAATTCTTACACAGTATACGGGTGGAGGATGCGGAACGACTTTTGCTGGATTGCTCTTAAGCATGCCGGTGAGCTGTTCTGCCCGAACATCGGGCTCGATCATGTGGACACCCAGCCAAGAGCAGCTTTCCCTCCGGTCTTCCAGTGACCACACCTTCAATGTCACTCTGTTTGAGGGTCTGCACTCGTCGGATTTCTGCGGGTGGATCGAGGCCCATGCTCGTAATCGGACTGTGCTGGCGGTCACCACTCCTACTGTCGAGAGGCTCTATGGAAACGCAATCCGTGCAGCCTTCGCAAGCGTCGGTTTGAAGCCGTCCTGGCTCGTGTTGAACTGCACCGAGCGGACGAAGACCATGAAATCCGTGTTGACCGTTTGTCGCGCAGCCTCAGACGCCGAGATCGATCGCCGGGGTGCGTTGGTGGCGATCGGGGGTGGCGTCTGCTCAGATATCGTTACGCTGGCGGCTTCGATGCTACGCCGGAGTTTGTCTCACCTTCGCATCCCCACCACCTTGATTGGGCAGGTGGATGCCGGAATCGGACTGAAGGGTGGCGTCAATTTCGGAGAAGGCAAGAACTACCTTGGTTGTTTCCACCCACCGGAAGCTGTCGCGGTGATCCCGTCATTGCTCAAGACCCTGGGCGTCGATACGGTCAGGCAGGGGGTGGCCGAGATGATCAAGGTCGCCTGCACCTCCGACACAGATCTCTTCCGGATGATCGAAGAGATTCGCGGAGGTGGGCTGCAGTCCTGGGTCCGCAACGGCGACTCGTTGGCTCACGAGCCCATCCAGCGCGCCATCGCCGCCATGCTGGGAGAGCTTTCGAAGAACCCCTTCGAGATTACATCCTACGAGAGGGCGGTAGATCTCGGTCACACGATCGCCCATCCGCTTGAAGCTTCGACTCATTACGAGCTCCACCACGGCTTTGCCGTCGCGATCGACCTCGCTTTTTCCAGTGTTCTCGGTTGGCACCTCGGTTGGCTCAGGGAGCAAACGGCCCTGCGCATAGTGGATCTGCTGGTGGCGGTTGGCTTGCCGATCTGGCACGAGCATCTGAACGAAGACTTGGTCTCGAGGTCGTTCCGGGCCGCCGCCAAGCATCGAGGCGGCAATATAAATATGGTGGTGCCGACCGACCTTGGCCGCTATCGCTTCCTCAAGCGGGAAGATCAGTGTCCGCCGGGATTGATACCCGAGGTTCTCAGCTATTTGCGCGCTCGGAGCTGGCAGGAAGCTGTTTCCAATAGCGGTTCGGCTCAATATGGGGTGGAACTTCCTATTGGGGGAAATCCTGCCAGGATTGGCCTGCAATGAGCGTAGGGCCTTTCCTTTCAAGGCCAAGTCCGGACCGAATTTCAGTTCATGCTGAGGCGCTTGCCGGCGAACTGCTGGCGCTGCCGATTCGGCCGTGCATGCCCGACGGGGAGATCGCCTACGTTACCGCGATCGTCGGCTCGTCCCGGACGTACTGATGACGCGGGTCTGCGTCCTTGGCGGGAGCTCGCCCTTCACGGTAGCGCTCGTCGATGCGATTGAGGGAAGCAAGGCGTTAAGCCACCGGCTGGGCGAGTGGGTATTAGTCCTCCAAGGGCGCAACGTGCAAAACGTTGATGCGGTTGCACATTATGCCCGGCACCGGCTGGGAGCATTCGGAACCTCGGTCATATCCACGACGGACCTCGATGCGGCCCTGGCCGATGCGGAGATCGTCGTTGTCCAGACGCGCTTCGGCGGGCTTGAGGCGAGGGCCGATGACGAACTCTTCGCAAGCGAGCTGGGATGCATAGCTGACGAAACGTTGGGACCCTGCGGCCTGCTCTCTGCCTTCCGTCAAATACGGCCGGTAGACGATCTCGCGATCCGCATGAAGGCAATATGTCCCGGTGCCTTCGTCGTGAACATGATCAACCCGCTGAGCCTGACGACGGCCATGATGCTCCGCCGCGGCTTGGCTGCGGTCGGCATCTGCGAGCTTCCCCTTGCCACGCTCCAGGCTTTCGCGCGGGCGCTGCGCATCGATCCGACCGAACTTTGCTGGAGTTACGAGGGCCTCAATCACAGAGGCTTTATCCCCATCGCCAGGACCCGTGACGGGGAGGATCTCCTGCAGCGCGTCCTCCGGTTGGCCCCAGATAGCGCAACGCAGAAGTACCGGGACGATATTCTTCGCCTTGGCGCAATATCCACGAAATACTTCGCTCTTTTCGACGGCGGGGCTTCGCACAACAAGGGTCGGGCGGTCGCGCTGATATCTCTGCGAGATGCGATTGCCAAGGATCTTATCGCAGATCCTACACAGTGCCCGGCGCAAATAGCAAAGCGTGATATGCCTTGGTATGCGCAAGCTGTCGTGCCGCTCGTCGCCGCACGCGTCGGAGCGCAGGGCTACGATGCCACCATAAACGTCGCAGTGGATGGACCTCTCGTTCACGAGCGACGAGTCCGCGTCCTCGGTGATCGCATCGATATTCTTGAATCCGAACCAGCCAACGGTCCATTCCGCGACTGGCTCGCGGCGTTCGAACATCACGAACGATTGAGCCTGGCGGCGCTCGCCGATCCTACGCCGTATACGATCGGCGCAGCGCTTGAGGCCGATCGGATCACGCCTTCCGACAAAGTTCAGACTGCAGCTGCGCGAATTTTCCGGACCTGGCGCGATGCTGCCAGCAATCCGCCAACCGTGCGAGGCCAGCAATGACCAATAAGGACATTGCTGTCTTTGATATCGGCGGCACGCATTTTCGTTCGGCGCTGTGGACAAATGGAAGGCTGGGTCCAGTAAAGCGACGACCTGCGATCAACTACCTTAACACGGCCCACCACAGCCCCGTCGAACTCCAGGAAGCGTTGGCCGACTATCTGGTGGCCGAGACTGAGCGTCTGCAACTGGAGAGCGGAACCGCGATAGATCATGCCGGCATCTCACTTGGAGCACCCTTGAATGCTCGCAGCGGTCGTGTGCTGCAATCTGGCCCACTCTGGGGCCCGAGATCAGGACCCTTCGAGCTCCAGGCGGCGTTGACACGCCGTCGGCTGGACACCCGCTGGACGATCGCGAATGACGTGACCGCTGGACTGGCATCCTACATACAGACCTGCGATCCGGGGAGCCATTCGCGTATCTTGTTCGTCACGGTGAGCACCGGGATCGGGGCGAGGCTCTACGATTTCGCGCGAGGCGGCGTGCCGGTCGATCCCGTGCACGGGATACAGGGCGAAATTGGCCATATCAAAGTAGAGGCTTTCTTCCGCGGCACGCGTCTTAAGTTTACCTGCGATTGCGGTGGATGCGACCATCTGAACGCCTATTCGTCCGGACGCGGCGTGTTGAAACTGCTGCGCGAGTTGTCAGCTTGTTCCCCCGACGCGCTGGCAGCCTCGACGATGGCCGCGGCACGCGACGAGGACGATGATGCCATGCTCGCGGAGTTCTCGCGTGGGGTGGCGGCCGCTGATGCCCTCGCCTTAGACGTCCTCGCTACGATCACGCGACCGCTGGCAACTATTTTCTCGGCGCTCCTGACGCACGATCCGCTACTCGATTCAATTGTTCTCACCGGGGGTGTCGTGGATGCACTCGAACCGGCCTATTCGGCCAGCCTTGATCGGCAATTCCGCGACCATGGATTGTTCCAGATCACTGAATGCGATTCGTCCTATTTCGCCCGCCGGCTCCGTGTCGTCGCGCCGGGGGACCTGTCTGGACTTATCGGTGCTGGCCATCTCGCCGAAATGGCGGATGAGGGGCGAAGCATCCATGTTTTCCGGTGATCGGATCAGCTTGACCGGATCGAAGTCGCACCTCGCTCTTGTGCGGCCGTCGGGCATGGGTGCCCCAAGACTGGAGCAGGTCCGGACACCCGTGGCGCTACCGGGCGATTTTGTCTGCCGGACCCTCATTGCCGGCGTCTGCGGGACCGACCTCCAGATTCTACGCGGCGTGCGCGACGATCCAGCCCGGATCCTTGGCCATGAGGGCGTAGCGGTTGTCGAGGAAGTGGCCGCGAAAGCGGATCAACGCTGGCTAGGTGCGACGATTGCGGTGAATCCAACGCCTGACTGGGGCACCGCTGAACTTGGCCATACTCTCGACGGGATGATGCAGCAGCGCTTCCTCGTGCCTGCTCGGTTGCGGTCCTTGGTCGTTTCGTCGCCCGCGGAACTGGCTGCCGATCTCGCTATTCTCGCTGAGCCGCTCGCATCCGTCCTAACTTGCGGAGGCATTCTCAAGCGGGTCGCGGAGCCGATCCGTGTATTGGTGGTGGGACGAGGTACGATCGGCCAACTGCTTCGTATTGCGCTCAAAACTGCCTGCGCGTCGGTTCGGGACGTAGTCGTCATAGGGACGAAAGAGACGGCCGGTGTTGAGAACGGAGCATTCGACACTGTGATCCTATGTTCCTCGCGCCAGGATGTAGCGGCCGCCCTCAGTATCGGGCTAGACTCCTTGTGCGACGGCGGCATCCTCCATCTCTTCGGAGGTCTCCCCTCTGAGGGTCGGGACCCGCGTCTGCCCGGGGTCAATCTCAGCGAGATCCGCGCGCGAAATACCGGCGGACGTGTCGGTTGGCCGCTTGCCGAGCAATGCCAGACAACTATCGGCCACAAGCGGGTGGCGATCACGGGGCACCGCGGTTCTTCCAACGCGATGCTGACACGGGCAATGCTCGAACTCAGCGCCCGCCCCAATACCTATCGGCCGCTTCTTACGATCGTGACAAACCCGGAGGAAGCTATCCATACATTACGCGACGCTGTCGGCTATCCGCCGGTTAGATCCTGGACCAAGCTTGGGATCGACTTTCGGAGGTGGCGAACTTGAGGGGAACGTCCGTTGACGAGTAACGCGCCTTTGACTGTCTCACAGAGTAGCTATCGACCACAGATCGGGGTTGCGCTGTGGAAGGTGGGCGATCGGGGCCTGACCGGCTTTGAAACCGCCGCCGCTGCGCATCTCGATCACGTTCACGTCGACTTGGGTGGCCCGAACCGCGGTCCCGATCTCACAGATATCGGAATACTGGCGGCGTTCGACACAACGTCACGCCGTTTCGCGCTTCCGATCACCGCCCTTGCAGTCAATCGGCTCAACGATCTCGGCCTGACCGCGCCAAAGGGCAGCCAGGAAGCATTGGAAGTCCGGCGAAGTATCTTGCATGCAATTAGAGTGGCGGACCGTCTGCGGGTGCCCAGGATCATCATTCCGGGTTTTCGCCAGAGCCTCGTTCGGACGTCGCGGGACATGGCTAGAACGGCTGAAGTGCTGCGTTTCGCGCTTGGTCCCGCCCAAGCCGCAGGGATTACTTTGGCATACGAAAGCGGGCTTGACTCCGAAAGAACCCTCCAGATTCTTCAAGCTGTTGGCCAGCCGGGCATCTGCGTACAGTTCGACACGGGAAATCCCGCTATCTACGGGCATTCTGCGGCCTCCAATTGGGCGCGACTTGCTGACGTCGCCTCGCCGGACGTCCACCTTAAGGATGCTTTGTCGGTCGAGGGGGATGTGCCGCTGGGCGACGGTGTAGCCGAACTAGAGCTTACGTTCATTGCATTCGCGCACCAGCCGACGCCTACATCCTTCACACTCGAAGGCGACTACAGCGACGATCCTGGACCTCGCATCAGTCGCGACCTCGCTCGCCTGAAGACACTCATCAGAAGGTCGATGTTGTCGAACTGCCTGGACTGCCCAGATGAGCGACGGCACGTCTCTGCTTCAATGTATCGATAGATGGGTGGCTGTATAATGAAACCTGCCATTGCGAACGCCTACAGGCTGATTTTTTTCGGCGGCTCGATGATTGCTCGCATGGGCATCCTGTGCGTCTCAGCCCTGCTCATTCTATTGATTTATGGCCAAGCCAAACTGTCAGCAGAGGAGAATGGCATAACCCTGCATTACACCTCTGGCGGTTCGGCTGCTGCAATCGCGGCCGCGGGCTTCAACCTCGCTGACGTGCAATATGTCGAGCAACTCAATGCGCTTCCTCCCGGGATGAAGGGGCTGATCTGGCTTGACGAGAGCAGCGGCGTCACGCCGCGTTTCATCGCCAAGGTCAAGCCGTTCATCGGCAACCCGAAGCTGTTCGGCTTTCGCCTCTGTGACGAGCCTGACATCACCGGCAAGTACCACTCCCCGGCAGTCAGCCCGGCAGCCCTCAAAGCCGAGGCTGACTGGATCAAGGCCAATGTGCCCGGGGCCGTGACGTTCGTCACGCTGATGGACATGGGGTCTTTTGAAGCCCCCCACTTCATGAACACCTTCAATCCCGCCAACACCGGGATCGATTTCTTCGGCCTCGATCCGTATCCGGTACGCGGCAAGGTTTTCGATTTGGACTTCATCGACAGGACGGTCGAGGCAGCCGTCGCCGCGGGCATCCCGCTCAACAAGATCGTGCCTGTGTTCCAAGCCTTTGGCGGCGGCAATTGGAGGACCTATACCGGCGGGGTCAGAGACGTTTATAAGCTGCCGACACCGGACCAGGCGAACCAGATATTCGCGCGCTGGGCAACCTACGCTCCCAATCCCGCGTTTGACTTTGCGTACGCGTGGGGATCGCAGAACGGGGACACCAAGCTGGGCAGTACCAGCCCAGAGGCACTAAGCCTTCGCGCGGCGTTCAAGGCACACAACACGGCGCATTCGCGGTAGGCCCGATATCCGTGGACCCGTGTCCACGGTCACGCTTTGGTCTCCAGTTCGAGATAATAATGCATCACGTCGCCGAGGCTCTGCGGAAGATCGACACGGGGCTGCCAGCCGAGCGCGCGCAACCGGCTGACATCGACCACCTGCCGCCCGATATCCACCGCCCGTCCCGGCAACTGCGCCAGCGCCGGATCGGCAATCCCAGCCGCGGTGACGAGCAGATCGTAGACTGTGGCGATCTGCGTCTCGCATCCTGAGGCGACGTTATAGAAAATATCGCCGGCGCCGGCGAAGCCGATCGCGACCAGCGCACTGGCCACGTCGCGCACGTCTATGAAGTCGCGCCACGCGGTCAGCGGACCGAGGGCGATGCCATCACGTCGCCCCACCCTTAGCTCAGTGAGTTGGCTGGCGATGCGGCCGGCGACATGGCGCTCCTCCTGGCCCGGCCCGACGACGTTGAAGATGCGCGCCACGCGGCCGTCGATCCTTCCCGCGCGCGTTGCGATCCGCACGATGTCCTCGCTGGTGCGCTTGGTCGCGGCGTATAGGTCGATCGGCTCTGTCGCGCCGGTTTCGACCAGCGGCAAACCCCCACCGCCGAGTTCGCCATAGATCGAGCCCGAGGATCCCAGCACCAGCACCGCGCCCCGCCCGGCCAGCGCATCGCAGAGATGGCGCGTGACGACGATGTTGTTGGTCACCAGCCGATCGAATGGTTCGTCGCGCAACGATCCGGCAAGATGGAAGACGATATCAGGCGCGGTTTCCGCGATCAGCCGCGCCGCTGCCGCCGCGTGCGACAGGTCGGTAGCGACATAGGCATAATTCGGCCCGTCGGGCACCAGAGCATTTGGCAGCGGCGCAGCAGCGTGCTCGGCACCGCCGGGATGGATGTGGTGCGTGAAGCGTGTCGCATTGCCCGGCGAACGGCCGGCGCCGATTACCCGGCAATCGCCGCGATCGCACAAAGCGCGCACCAGATAGCGGCCGATGAACCCTTGTGCGCCGGTGACCAGTATCGTCCGCGTCACGTCATATCACCCAGGCAATCGCGCACGCCGTCGGCCAGCGCGATCTCCGCCCGCCAGCCTAGCGTCTCGCGCGCCAGCGAGACGTCGGCGACGAGATGCTCGATGTCGAATACGCGCGATCGGTCGCCCTGCCCCTCGACGATCAGCGCGTCCGGACCGCCGCCGATCCTCGCGAAGGTTGCGGCGAGCGCGGCGACGTCGGTCCCGGCGCCGGAGGCCATATTGAGCGTCAAGAGGCCCGGTTTGTCGCGCGCGGCGGCCATCAGCAATCCCCGCGCCAGATCGTCGACATGCAGGTAATCGCGCGTCGTATCGGCCGAGAAGACGCGCATCGGCTGTCGCAGGCGCGCCTGTGCCGCCAGACGGCCGACCAGCCCGTTCGCCCGCATCCCCGGGCCGTAGACCGAGAAGGGCCGAACAATGATTGCCGACCCCAGCGTCCCTCGCCGCACCGCACCCGAGACGAGTTGCTCCGCCGCCGCCTTTGCCGCGCCATAAGGCGAGAGTGGCAGGAGCGGCGCGCTCTCCGATACGCACGCGGTGTCCGGGCGACCATAGACCTCGGCCGACGACACATGGACGAAGCGGCGCACGCCAATCCGCTCGGCGGCGGCGAGCAACGTCGCCGTGCCCAGCACATGTGCGCGGGCGAATGCCGCCGGCGCGTCGAACGAAGCCGCAACGGAACTAGGCCCGGCAAGATGAACGATGGTGTCGATCCCGGCGAACAATGCCTCTAGCGCCGGCTGGTCGCAAATGTCGATCGCTCCCGCTTCCCCGTCGATCGGGCCGACATGCGCCACGCATGCATCCTCGCCGATCCGGCGCAGCACCGCCCGGCCGATAAAGCCGTTCGCACCGGTGATGCCGATCACGCCCCGTACCCCCGTGCGGCGAGGCGACGGCGCACCGGCTCCGGCAGCTCGTCGCTACTGAGCGTACTCGCGGCGCCGACATGGACCCGCAGCACGCCGGCTTCCGTCATCGCGTCGCAGACATAGTCTACATTGCCGCCCGCGACCCGGATCTCGCGCGCGACCTCCCCCGGCCACCATGCTTCGAAGACGGCATCGCCCAAGAGCAAGGCTTCGGCGGCAGCCAGCTTGGCGGCGTCATTGACGTCGATCCATGAAGCCTGGTGGCGATAAAGTCGCACCACCGCGCCACCAGCTATCAACAGATTGGCGGCATCGACCAGGCCGAGCGGCGTGCCCTGCGGCAGGCTGCTCAATGCGGCAGCGGTCACCACCGCCAGCCCGCTGCCGACCAGGATCGGATAGACCGGCTTCTCGCGATAGGCGGTGAGCAGATCAGGATCACCCGCGTCCACTTCGAGCGCGCCGTAGGGCATGCGGAATGGCTCGTCATGCGCCGCCAGCGTCATCGCCGCGCCGGACGCACGATGCGCAGCGGCCAGCGCCGCCAGATCGAGCGTGGTGAGATTGTCGGCATACACCACCAGCACGTCGCCGGGATCGCCCGACAACATTGTCGCCGCGCCGAAATTGCCCTGCGGTACTTCCTCGATCAAGGGAGCTAATGCCACGCCGATGCCGGCGGCGCGTGCGGCGAAATCGGCGATCCTGTCCGCCTCACGCGCTGCATCGGCACGGGTCAGCGCGATGAAGATGCGCCGGCATCCGCCACGCGCCATCATCCAGATGTTGCGCTCGAGCAGGCTGACCCCGCCGACCTCGACCAGCGGCTTGCGCCCGACTACGCCGGAGCGCGCCATGCGCTCGCCCTGCCCGCCGGCCATGATCAGACCGGTCCATGCGCCACTGCTCATCGCGGCGTCTCGATGCCGGTGCCGCGCATCGCTGCCAGCGTCGTCTCCACCATGTGCTGCCGGGTGAAGCCGGACAGGAATCGGGCATAAGCTGCGGTCCGCAGCCGCTCGGCGAGGCCGGATTCGCGGATCATCCGCTCCAGCGCATCGGCCAGCCGCGCCGGCGCGTGCGGCGGCACGACCAGTCCGTCGATTTCGGGCCGCAGGAAATCGCGCACCCCGACATTGTCGCACGCGACAATCGGGCACCCCGAGGACGCGGATTCGAGCAAGGCGGTCTGCAATCCCTCGCGATACCACGACGGGATGCAGGCGATGTCCGCCCCGGCGTACAGCGCGGTGATGCTCGGCTGGTACCCGATGAACGCAACATCGGGATAGGAGCGTGCCCGCGCCAATTCCGCTTCCGTCAGCGCGTCGGCGCGGCCGCTCATCGGGTTCGAGGTGAACACCATGCGATGCGCCACGCCGCGTTCGGACAGGATGCCCGATGCGGCAGCCGCGTCCAGCACGCCCTTGTCGCGCAACAGTCGCCCGGGAACGAGTATCGTCGGCCGCGCGCCGACCGTGCGCGCTTGCTTGTAGGGGAAGTCCTCCGGCATGACGCCGCAGCCGCCGGTGACGATCACGCGGTCCGCTGCGACGCCGGTGCGCCTGATCAGTTCGGCCTTGTCCTCGTGATTGTGGACGATGACGATCGCCCGCCGGCTAGCGAAGGCGAAGCGATAGACAATGCAGATCAGCCGGGTCGTTAGGCTGCCGCGCTGCGACTCCGAGAAGGACGCGCCGAGTCCAGTGACCAGATAGATCGCATGCCGGTTGCTGAGCCTGACCCACGGTCCGGCCAGCAGGATCGACAGCGCCGACCACAGGATGAACACACTGCCCGGGCTGAACAGCGCCGCTCGCGCCGCCATCAAGCTGGCGCGCGCCAGCCGCAATGGGCTCGGCCGCCCGCGATTGCGCGAGAACGGCATCGTCCGCGTCGCGATGTCCGGCGCCAGCGCATCGCGCGCGGCATCGATCGCCGGCCTGGAATCCCAGCCAGCGGTGGCGAGCCCGTTGTCGTCCGGCGACCACACTTCCACGGCGTGGCCCGCCTCGGCCAACGCGGTGCTGACATGGTTGAAATCGGAAATCCAGCGCGGCAACGCGGTGACGACGACGATGATGCGGCGTCCCTTGCGCATCACGCGCTGTCGGTCTTGTGCCGTGCGGCGACGAACGCGGTCTGCGGGCCGCCCATCGGGAGCCACCGGCCTATCCCGTAGCGCAGGAACATGTGCAGCCGGTAATAAGGCGCGGCCGCCCAGCCCTGCGCGAGAGGGGCGTGGCTGTCCGGTGCCGCTGCGACGCGCCGGCTGCCCAGCACCGTGCTGAGCGCGGTCGACAGCCCGACCGGATAGCGCCGCATCGCGATCATCTTGAGCCCGGCTGCGTCCAGCAACCGTTCGATCGCCAGCGCATCGAAGAACCACATATGCGTCGGCATATTCGGCCGCCCGACAAGCCGTTGCCAGAAAGGCGACAGGTTGGAAAACAGCCCGACCTCGAAGCAGATCGTGCGGCTAGGCGCCACCTTCGCCGCGATCGCCCTTAGCGCCGCCACCGGATCGGGGAAGTGACTCAGCAGATCGACATGGAAGCTGGTGTCGTAGCGCCCTTCGGGCAGACGGCTGTCCTCGATCAGAGCGCGTTCCACCGTGATGCCCAGCGTGCGTTCGACGCGCGTGGCGCGTTCGTCGGACGGCTCGACCGCCTCGACCGTGAAACCGGCCCGGATCGCCGCCGCGGTGAACTCGCCGTCACCGCAGCCGATCTCGAGCAGCCGTCCACGCTGCGTGAATGCCTTCACCCAGCCGACCCGCGCGCGCGCCGGCGCGGAATAATAGACGCGGTGGTGATGATCGATCGGCGCGTCCACCGGATGGGCCGGCAACGGATCGATATAGATGACCCCGCACACACACTGCCGGCCGCTATACTCCCCTTCGCGCAACGCCACCGGACCGGCATTGGTCCGGCAGATTGGACAGGCGCCCGATCGTTGCAAGTTGCTTCCCTCCATACTGCCATCATCATACAGGCAGCGGGACGCTTCTCTGACATCTATCTGGATGATGCCGTCGCCTATAAAGGCGTCTTTATCGGCGGCGTTCAGACGAGCCCGATCCGCGCTGGATCAGAGTTCATCGGCAGGCGTCGCATGCCAGCCCTGGTCCCGTCCGGTCCAGTGGATGCCGACGACGGCAACGTGAAGCTGGCCAGGTGCTTCATCATGCGCAGCGGAGCATCAACGGCCGCAGCCTGTGAATTGAAAAAGCCCGCGCCTCCGGGAGAGGTCGCGGGCAAAGGTCTGTTGGGATCAGAGGGACTGATCCAGCTGTAATGTGGGTACCTTCCATGATCAGCGCATCGGTCAAGTGGATGAAAGCCCGCGCCCCGAGGGAGAAGGACGCGGGCTCTGATCGGCGGGAGGATCCGATCTCGCAGCATTTGCCTACGGGAAGAATGCTGCAGAAGCCGAACTTTCGTCGCCGGCCTGTGTTCCACACGGAAAACAAAAAAAACGTCGCACAAGGATTGGTGAAATAGGTGGCGTTGCTGCTCGGCAAGACGCAGCAATCTTGCTAAAGTCGGCGGTGGGAGGAAACGGACATGCAATCGCTGCCGATAGTACATCCAGGCGTAGCGAAGGCGACAGCCGGCGCATCGCTTCCGCTCGCCTATTCCACCGCGACGCTCTGCTGGCTTTTGTCCGCCGGCGTCTACATCGCAGCCAAATGGGTTGCCCCCGAGATGCCGCCCTGGGCGCTCTGCTTCTGGCGGCTGGCACTCGCCTGCGCGATCCTGCTGCCTATCGTCCATCGCCATCATGGGGCGATGCTCGCGCTGATCCAATCCCGGGCGATCGAGGTGCTGGCCATCGGCGCCATCGGGCTGACCCTCTGTCAGGGCATGATCTACACGGGCCTCAGTTACACCGACGCGACGACCGCCGGCATTATCATGGCCCTGTCGCCGATCATGACTATGGTGCTTGCCCGCTTCGTGCTCGGCGAGCCCCTCGGCGTCTGGAAGGCGCTTGGCGCGCTGCTCGCTCTGGTCGGGATGGTGGTGATCGTGGCGCGCGGCGACCTTACCGCGCTGATGCGGCTCCAGTTCAATCCCGGCGAATTGTGGATCGTCGGCAGCGCGTTTTGCTGGGGCCTCTACACCGTGCTGCTGCGTCGCTCCAAATTCGCTATCGAGCTTCTGCCGATGGTGATCCTGCTGCTAGCAGCCGGCGCGCTGGCCGCCCTGCCCCTCTATCTCTGGGAACTGTTTTCCGGGGAGCGTTCGGCGCTGCATGCGAACGGCCTTCTGGCGCTCGCCTATGTCGCTGGCCCGGGCGGCGCTCTGATGTATTACCTCTACAACCGCAGCGTCGAGACGCTTGGCGCCGGGCGCGCCAGCATGCTGCTCTATCTGCAGACTGTCTTCGTCGCCGTGCTCGCTTATCTTTTCCTCGGGGAAAGCTTGCACGACTACGATCTCGCCGGCGCTGCCTTCATCGTCGCCGGCCTGCTGCTCGCCACCGCGATCAAGCCCAGGCAGCGCACAGTGCATGTCGCATAGGGACTTGCTGACCGCGTACTCGGTTACATCAGCACGATCAGTCGATTTCCTTGCGATAATGCTTGATATGGCGCTCTCCCGCTACTCCAGATAAATCGGGAGCAAGGGCAGATCATTGCAGTCGGCTGTTGTGTCGCAGCACGAGGCCGACCGCGCCGAGCAATGCGTCGTTCTCTGTGTGCTTACCAACAATTATCCGCGTGCGCAGGGCGGGCGCGATATCGCGGGACTTGATGAGCGTGTGGCGTTCATATGACGCGATCAGCGGTGCCAGGAGAATGTCGCCTGCCAAAGCCATGCGGCCCCCGATGATGATGAGCGGCGGATTGATCACCGAGCCGATCAAGCCAAGACCACGGCCGGCGAACTCGGCGGTGTCTTCGATCATCCGCAACGCCCCGACGTCGCCCTGTTCCGCCATCATGATCACGTCGTCCATCGTGACCGGCCGCCGCACGATGCGCGAAATCTGCTCGAGCGGCCGGGCAAAACTCGCATAGAGCTCCAGGCATCCGCGATTGCCGCACCGGCAAAGATCGCCGCCGGGATCGATGCTGATATGCCCGAATTCGCCAGCGCTGCCGGCGATACCCGTCACCAGCCGGCCATGCTGGACAATGGCCCCGCCGACACCCAGATCGATCTTGAACAGCACGAAATCGTCTTGGCCGACCGCCGCGCCCCACATCAACTCCGCGATGGCCGAGCAGTTGCTCTCGTTATCGGCGAAAATCGGCTGTTCGAGAACCGGCCCGAACACATCGCGGATGTTGACCCCGGCCCAGGTCGGAACAATACTCGCACGCAGCACCACTCCTTCGCGGCTGACAGGGCCCGAGACGGAAACCCCAACCCCCAGGAGCCCCGCCATCGGCAGACCGTTCTCTTCGTAGCATTGGGCAATTGCTGACTTGGCGAGCTGGGCCGCCTGTTGCGGCTGGTAGTCCAGACCCATAGGGATAGTTTGTTCGGAAATGACAGAATGCGACACGTCGGCGACGACGCACCGTATCTCGTCGAGGGCCAGGTGGATTCCAACGCAGGTGCCCGCAGCGGGATTGAGCGTCAAGGTCGCGGCAGGCCTGCCGATACCCCTGACCCCGTCATGATGGGCCGAGGATTCGATCACCATTCCGGACTTTCTCAAGCCATTGAGCGCGGTTGAAACTGTCGACCGCGCCAAACTGGTGATATGCGCGATTTGCGACGCGGAAAGCACGCCGCGCTCACGCAGGCATCGCACGATCAGGCTCTCCGGCGATGCGGAGGGCTTGTCGATCAGCCAATTTCTAAGCGAAGGTTTGTTCATAATGAGCACAAAGGACGTTGACTGATAGCTCAAATATGTCATCTTGGAAAGAACAGAGATACCTGCATCTCACCGGCCACGACCTCAAATCGCAGCCATAAGCGGTCGATACGAACCGTGCATCACATATGGGAGTGAAACGATGCAATATCTGAGGACGGCCCTTGCGGCCGCTACGGCGTACACCCTTGTTGCGGGAGCCGCATTCGCAGAGCCCAAGACCAATCTATTGCATCAATGGGCGACCGGATCGGACGCCCAGGCTATTGCCAAGCTCGGCGAGATGTTTACCGCGAAAGGTGGCACCTGGCAGCAAACCTCCATCGCAGGCCACACGGCCAACACGCTGGCGAAACTGCGCGCCGACGTGATCGCCGGCAACGCACCTCCCGCGGTGCAGCTCAAGGGGCCCGAGATCGCCGAATGGAACGAGACCGGCATGACAGCCAATCTCGACGAACTGGCGACAGCGGAAAATTGGGAGAAGGTCGTCGCTCCCGAATTGCTGCCGGTGATGAAGCCGACCGGCAGCTGGGTGGCGGCGCCGATGAACATCCACCGCATCAATTGGCTGTGGGCATCGCCGAAGGTCATGAAGGACGCGGGCGTCGCCGAGGTGCCGAAGACATGGGCAGACTTCAACGCCGCCTGCGACAAGATCGTGGCGTCAGGCAAAATCTGCATCTCGCACTCGACTGCCGACTGGACCGATTCGACGGTCTTCGAGGTCGTGGTCTACGGAATGGATCTCGATCTCTTCAAGAAGGCCTTCGTCGAGGGTGACGTCGAGGCAATGCGCAGCGACGGCATGGTCAAGGCTTTCGAGCAATTCCGCACCATGACGACGAAGTACATGGACCCCGGCATGAACGGGCGCGACTGGGATACCATGTCGCATCTGGTCGGCCGCGGCGAGGCCGCCTTCCACATCATGGGCGACTGGACGCTCGGCCTGCTCACAGCCGGCGGCTTTAAGGAGGGCACCGACTATGTCTGCGCCCAGGCGCCGACTGACTGGGGCAAGCCGGGCTTCATCCTGAATTCCGACTCGGTCGTGTTCTTCCAGCAGAAGGATCCGGACGACGTCGAGGGGCAGAAACTGCTCGCCAGCACGATCCTGTCGCCCGAGTTCCAGACGATTTTCAATCAGACCAAGGGCTCGATCCCGGCCCGTCTCGACGTCGATCTTTCGAGCGGCTTCAATCCCTGCCAGCAGCTCTCCCAGAAGGATTTGCAGGCGTCGATCGATGCCGGCACGCTTGTCCGTTCGATGGCGCACAACATGACGATCCCGCAGAAGGTGCGCGGCGCGATCATGGATACCGTCACCGAATTCGTAGCGACGCCGGACATGACCGCGCAGGACGCAGCTAGTGCCATGGCTGATGCGGCCGAAGCGCAGATGTGAAGAAGCTGCCGATGATGGCCTGGCGCGCGTCGCCCGGCCTGACCTTCGCCGGAGCAGCCGATGTCCACGCATGACCTGACTGTACCGGTTGCGGCTCCCGCAACCCCGTGGCGGGAGCGCCTGGACACGATGGTGCCCATTCTGGTGCTGGCGCCGTCGCTCGCGGCGAGTTTCATCTACGTTTTCGTGTTCACACTCTGGACGCTGTATCTCTCGCTTTCCAATTCGTCGCTGATGCCGACCTATGGGTTCGTCGGTCTGGACAATTATGCTTCGCTCTGGGCGAACCGGCGCTGGAACATCGCCTATACCAACCTCTTCCTGTTCAGCGGCTTCTATATCGTCGGCTCGATGGCCATCGGACTGCTTCTCGCGATCCTGATCGACCAGCGCGTTCGCGGCGAGGCGGTTTGGCGCACGATCTTCCTCTACCCGCTGGCAGTGTCCTTCATCGTCACCGGCACGGTGTGGAGCTGGCTCTATAATCCCGTCGACGGCATCCAAGCCTTCGTGCGGGGGCTCGGTTGGACCGACTTCAGCTTCGCCCTGACAGCCAACCGCAACACTGCGATCTATGCGGTGATCATAACCGGTATCTGGCAGTCATCCGGCTTCGCAATGGCGCTTTTCCTGGCTGGCCTGAGGTCCGTCGATCCGGATCTCGTCAAAGCGGCGCAGATCGACGGAGCGTCGGTTTCCCGGATCTATCGGAGGGTCATCCTGCCGACGATCGCCCCGATTTTTCTGGCAGTGGCGGTCATTCAGATCCAGTTCGCCATCAAGACGTTCGACCTGGTGGCAGCGTTGACGCGGGGTGGGCCAGGTGTGTCCACCACCTTCCCGGCGATCTATGTCTACGACCTCATGTTCCAGCGCGGGCAAATCGGCGAGGGTGCCGCTGCGGCGATGATGATGCTCGCGGCCCTTGCGGTTGTGCTGGTGCCTTATTCCTTATGGATCGTTTGGCGCAGGCGGGCGGAGGGCCGCAATGGCTGAAATTGCCCTCACCGCCCGGCATGATCCCGAAGCGGCCGCGGCTACGCGGCGATATTTCTGGAACCGCTTTCTTATCTATGCGGTGCTGACGCTTTTTGCTGTCATCTACCTTGCCCCACTGCTGGTCGTGGTCTTCAACTCGTTGCGGGAGCAGTCCGAGATTGCCCGCAACGGCCTCATCTCCCTGCCGCGCAGCTTCCGCCTCGATGCATGGGCGGAGGCTTGGGGCACTTATTGCGTCAGCGGCACCTGCGAAGGCATGAAGCGCAATTTCTTCAACTCGCTCTGGATGGCGATCCCCGCGACGGTCATCTCCACGCTCCTCGGCGCCATGAACGGCTACGTGCTGTCGAAATGGCGCTTCAAGGGCTCGGAAGTCCTGTTCAATCTGATGCTGCTCGGCGTCTTCATGCCCGGCCAGATCTCGCTAATGCCGTGGGCGTTCCTGCTCGGCAAGCTCGGCCTAACCAATTCGACCTACGGGCTGGTCTTGATTCATGTCGTCCAGGGCATCTCGTTCACGACCCTGTTCTGCCGCAACTTCTACGTCAGCATACCGGACGATCTTATCAAGGCGGCACGCATCGACGGCGCCGGCTTCTGGCGGATTTTCCGCAAGATCATCCTGCCGCTGTCGCCGCCGATTTTGATTGTCACCGTCATCTGGCAATTCACCGGTATCTGGAACGAGTATCTGTTCGGCGTTGTCTTCACCTCCGGCCAGCAGCAGCCGATCACGGCGGCATTGGTCGCGCTCACTGCCGGCGGCACGACCGCCCGCGCTTACGACGTGATGAGCGCAGCCGTGCTGATCGGCGCGCTGCCACCGTTGCTGATCTACCTGTTCGGTGGAAAATACTTCGTGCGCGGCCTGACACAGGGCGCCATCAAATGAGGCGTCGCCCGTGTCCACACTGACCATCCGCAACCTTCACAAGAGCTATGGCGGGCTCGAGATTCTGGCCGGCATCAATCTCGAGGCGCAGACCGGAGAATTCGTCGCCCTCGTCGGCCCCTCCGGCTGCGGCAAGTCAACCTTGCTCGCCATGATCGCCGGCTTGGAAACCGTCACGTCGGGCGAGATCTGGATCGGCGACCGGCTGGTGAACTCCGTGCAGCCCAAGGACCGCGACATAGCGATGGTGTTCCAGTCATACGCCCTCTATCCCACGATGACGGTGCGCGAGAACATCACCTTCGGCATGGAAAGCCGGGGCGTGCCCAAAGCGGCGCAAGAGGAAGCGGTAAAGCGGGTTGCCGCACTCTTGCAGATCGAGCAGTTGCTCAAACGCAAGCCCGGCCAGCTTTCAGGCGGCCAGCGGCAGCGCGTTGCGATGGGGCGCGCCCTAGTCCGCGACCCGAAGCTGTTTCTGTTCGATGAGCCCCTGTCCAATCTCGACGCCAAGCTGCGCGTCGACATGCGCACCGAAATCAAGAAGCTTCACCACCGCGTCGGCAAGACGACGGTGTACGTCACCCACGATCAGGTCGAGGCGATGACGCTGGCGTCCCGCATTGCGGTGATGAACCAGGGCTCGGTGCAGCAGTTCGATACGCCGAAGCGGATCTATGATCGGCCGACCAACATGTTCGTGGCCGGTTTCATGGGATCGCCGGCGATGAATTTCATCCCCGCCCGGCTTACGGGCTCGACCAGCATCTCGGTGCGCGCCGCTGACGGCAGCGGCGCTACTCTCACCCTTGCCGCTCCGCTGCCCGCAGGTGCGCCAAAAGACGTGGTGCTCGGTGTTCGGCCCGAACACATCTACCGTTTCACGACGGACCTGAAGGCGCGGAAACCGGCTGTGGAGTCCATGCAGGCGCCGGTCGAATTGGTCGAGCCGACCGGGGCCGAGACGCTTGCCGTCCTCAGGCTGGGTGATCTGGAGATCACTGGCCGTTTCGAGCCGGATGAGGCTCCCGTCATGGGCGAGACGATAACGCTTGGCATCGACATGTCGCGCGCCTGTCTGTTCGATCCAACAACCAAGGCGCTTCTGTGATCTGATGTCCATGCAATTCGCGACTTACCCGAGCTTGACCGATCGCGTCGTGCTGATCTCCGGCGGCGCCTCCGGGATCGGGGCCGATATGGTCCGCGCCTTCACCTCGAATGGCGCCCGCGTGGGCTTTCTTGATGTGCAGGATGGACCCGCGGAGGCGTTGGTGCGCGAGCTTGATAGCGTCGCCGGGCGGCCCCCATTATACCTCCGTTGCGATGTGACCGACGTCGATGCACTGCAGGCGTCGGTCGAAGCCGTGCGTGCGCGGCTTGGTCCGGTCGCCGTCCTGGTGAACAACGCTGCCGATGATCAGCGCCATCCCGTTGACGCGGTGACGTCAGAATATTGGGACCGCAGCTTCGACGTCAATCTCCGGCATCACTTCTTCGCCGCGCAAGCGGTGCATCCGCATATGAAGGAACTCGGCTTCGGCTCGATCATAAACTTCTCTTCCATCGCCTGGCGTTTCGGGGCGGACCAGATGGTGGCTTATGCCACCGCCAAGGGGGCTGTGGTGGCCCTGACCCGCGCACTGGCGCGGTCGTTTGGACCTGACAACATCCGCGTCAATGCAGTCGAACCCGGTGCTGTCATCACCGAGCGGCAGCGCGAGCTGTGGTTCAAGACGCAGGACGCGATCGACCAGACCGTGCAGCGACAATTGATCCGCCGCGTCCTCTTGGGCGAGGAGATTGCGCGGACCGTGCTCTTCCTTGCCGCAGATGACAGCCGCATGATCACCAAGCAGTCCATCGCCGTCGATGCCGGTCTGCGCTGATGCGATCGCTTCCACATCTTTCAACGGGACTGTCACGCTGATGCTTCGTCTCGGCCTCAATCCTTACGGACTGACCTACTATCTCGGCCTACAGGGTCGCGGCACGCCGCGGCACAATCCGGATGGGGCGGGGCTGGAAGGCTTCATGGCGCTCGCGCAGGAACTGGGCGCACGCACGCTCGAGATCTATGAACCGTGGTTGACCGACTTGCCGGACGCCGAGGTCGTCGATCTGCGCAGGCGTCTGGCCGCGCGTGACATCGTCCCGGTGGTGAGCGGCGGTCTTATCGTGGCCGGTCCCCTGGATAATGCGTTTCGGGCGGCGCGCCTGCTCGAGGCGACAACGATCCGTATCGCGCTGACCCCCGTCCTGTGTGGCGACCGCAACGCATGCGGCCAGAAGTGGAGCGAGTTCAATGCGACGATCCGCGCTGCCTTGACGGAATGGGGACCGCGTGCGGCGGCTGAGGGCCGGGTGCTCGGCATCGAGAACCATCAGGACTTCGGCAGCGATGAACTGGTCGCGTTCTGCGAGCTCGGCGGGCCCGGTGTCGGCATCACCTACGATACAGGCAACACGTTCCCAGTCGGCGAGGCACCGCTTGCCTTCACGCGGCGGATCGCGCCTCATGTCCGCCATGTCCACCTCAAGGACTATCGCGTGCAGTTCACGGATGAAGGCTACCGTCTGGTCCGCTGCGCGATCGGCGACGGCGCCGTGCCATTCGCCGAACTGGCAGCCATCCTCGCCGAGCACCACGACACGCTGACGGCCGTGCTCGAGCCGGGCGCGCTGGAGGCCCGCCACGTTCGCTGTCTTACCGACGACTGGTGGAACGGATATCCGCCGAAGACTGCGCGCGAGTTCGCGGCCTGCCTGAGTGCTGCGCACGTGAACCGCCTTGCGGACGATGCCGACTACCGGACGCCATGGGAGCGCGGCGATGACGGCGCGCTCGTTTCGTATGAGCTCGACATGATCCGGCGCAGCGCCGCCAACATGAAGAAGCTCGATTTCATTGCAATGGAGAAATCAGCATGACTGCCCGAGAACTCAGCGGCCTGACTGCCTTCGTGACTGGCTCGGGACGCGGCCTCGGCCGCGTGATGGCCGAACGCCTGGCCGAGCTTGGCGCAAACGTCGCGATCCACGATCTCGATTGGACCCGGCCATCCCAATATGGCGAATTCGCAGACCTCGGCGAATCCGCCAGGGGTTTGGAAAAACATGGGACACGGGTGACCGCGGTCACGGGCAATATCGGCGACAAGCAAGCCGTCGCCGAAATGAAGAGGAAGATCGAGGCGGACCTCGGCGATGTGCACGTTCTGGTCAACTGCGCCGGCGGGGACATCGGCGCCAAGGGAGTAAAGCCCAGCCCCAACAACGCGCTTGATATCGACTATGAAGACATCAAGGTGCTGACCGAGAACAATCTCATCGGCACGATGCTAGTCTGCCAGGCGTTCATTCCGCCTATGGTCAAGCGCGGCTCAGGCTCGGTGATCAACATAGCCTCAGCGGCAGCGCATATCGGATGCTCGCCGGAGGTGGTCTACTCGACGCTCAAGGCGGCCGTCGTCCATTATACGCGCTGCCTCGCCAAGGAATTGATCGACGATGGCGTGCGCATCAATGCGGTAAGCCCCGGCGCCACCAAGACGGCACGCTTCCAAGCGAGCCGCGTGGTCGATCCGGAGCGCATGGATTCGAGTAAGAAATCGCTAAACCGGTATGCGGAGCCCGAAGAGATCGCCGAAGCGGTGGCCTTCCTCGCCGGTCCGCGCGCGCGCTTCATCAACGGGCAGGTCATCCGCGTCGATGGCGGTTTCACAATCTTCCCAGGTTGAATCACGGCCGTTCACACGGCGAATTGTCGGGCTGAGCGCACCCCAATGAGCAGGGCCACCACGGCCCATTGCCGACCTTACTTCGTTGATGGGTTGCAACCTGCTCGCAGAGCCCACGAAGCGACGGGCGAGTTCGGCAACCGAAAATTCTCTTGGCGACACGCTGACGTTACAGCCCGCTTGTATGCACCCACGCAATGGCTCAGATTGTTTGGGTCCGGTCTACTCTGCGCCCTGAGAAGGCGAAGATTTCCGGATCGAGGCGCTGGGGCACTGCGCGCCACGGCAGAGCGGGCGAACCGCTCCCGTCTACACGTTCAGAGGCGGAACATTAGAGGTTGGGGGCACAGATGAGGCAAGAGAACGACGTTGAGAAGTGGGTGCGCACGCTGCGTGCTCGAGCACCTGACGACGCGGCCGAATTGCTTGCCCGAGAGTCTCCCGAGTTCATCCGGGACCTATTGAAGTTGTTGCCGGATAGGCACGCCCGGAAGGTGGCGGAGCATTTGCCATCGCATATGAGGCCTGTCACGCCTTATGGCGACGGCAAGGATATCGCGTTCCCCGGGTCTGTCATCGAGCTGATGGACCCGATCCCCGCCAGCGTTCCTGTCGGAACGACGGTAGCCGCCGCGGTCGAGGCCGTCAGGCGCGCGCAGGTGCCGACCGAGTTGACTTACCTCTACATCACGGACGCGGGCGACAAACTCGTTGGCCTGGTGGTCCTGCGCGATCTGATGCTGAGCGAACCGGCCGCCACGGTCGATCAGATCATGCTGCCGAAACCGTTCGCCCTTCACGTCGATATGCCTTTGGGTGAAGCCTGCACGGCGGCGGTACGCCGTCACTACCCCGTCTATCCCGTGGTGAACGTGGAGAACCGGCTGCTCGGGCAGGTTCGCGGCTGGCGGCTGTTCGAGCAGCAAATCATCGAGATTTCTGCCCAGCCTGGCCAGATGGTGGGTGTCCAGAAGGAGGAGCGTTCTTTCACGCCCCTGGTTTCAGCCTTCTTGAAACGTCATCCGTGGCTGCAGCTCAACCTGCTGACGGCCTTCATAGCCGCTTTCGTGGTCGGGTCGTTCACAGGCACGATCGAGAAGATCGTCGCTTTGGCGGCGTTCCTCCCGGTGCTGGCCGGGCAAAGCGGAAACACCGGCTGCCAGGCACTGGCCATGACGTTGCGTGGTCTCGCCTTAGGGGATGTGGACAAACGACCAAAGCTGCACCTGGTGCTGAGGGAGGGGGTGCTCGGGATCGCCAACGGCGTGCTCGTCGGTCTCGTGGCGGCCGCGGCCATGTGGTTCTACGCGTCGCGGCAACCGGAGTCGGCAGCCCAGGCGCCCATGCTGGCGCTTGTGATCCTGCTCGCAATGTCCGGATCGTGCCTCATGTCCGGGATCTCCGGCGTGCTGATCCCGTTGGGCCTGCGGCGGGTCGGCGCCGATCCGGCCGTGGCTTCCGCGATCTTCCTTACCACGGTTACCGATATTGTAGGCATGGGCCTGATGCTGGGGCTTGCCACTACGCTCGTGCTGTAGTGGCGCACATTTACGCAGGCCGTCCTGAGAAGCATCGCCCGCCAGCTCTCCGAGCGCTTGCGCAACGCGGCGGAAGACCTTCGGATGAGCTGCATGCGACCCTGATGCGTCAAGCGGCGACCAGATACGTGCAGAATCGCGCAAACAATATTGATCTTGTCGGCTGCGCAATCCACGGCTCATTATGATTTGGCTTAGTTGCCGTTTGTAGCGAATACTTAATCGAAGTCCAGCAACGCTGAGAAGATGTTTGACCAACCAGCGTAGGCGAAATGCGAATGAACCCGATAGTTTGTTGCGCAGCTGCAACAGCTACTGAAGACTCGGAGATCTCGTGACAGTTCCGTCGCTTTTTTTCGTGCAGGCGTGCTAGATCCGCTGCACTAGTCGGGTTGGGTGGGGTTCTCGGCATGCATTCCTCGTTTTCAATGATCTTCGGCTTCGCCGCGGCGCTGCTCTGTGCCGGCATATTGCCGGCCGGCGCACAAGGTCTCTATCCGGCCTACGACGATGCGTTTTCGGCCCGCGTTGCCAATCCGACCGACAACGGGACGCTAGCTCAATTCGTCACAGTTGCCGTCAACGCAGGGCAGTACGATCAGGCGATCTCGTCGATCGAGCAGTATCTGATCAAATATCCTCGCGATGCGCGCGCGCGCCTCGCGGCCAGCCGATTGTACTATCATGTCGGATCCTATGAATTGGCCCGGCGGCAGGTGCAGTACGGCCTCGAGGTCGGGGACCTGCCCGCGGATGAGCAGCTGGACGCCGTTCGCCTGCTCGCCCGCATCGAGCGCGCGTTACTTGGCGTCACCTGGGAACTCGCTCTGACTGGCGGCATGTTCAGCGCATCCACCGATTTTGAGCCGGGCGGGGCCGAAGACGACCGCACCTTGGTCTCGCCCTATGGGCGGGCGGACGGCTTTGTCCGGTGGGATCTCGGCACGCCAAGTGCTGATGCACTTGTCCTCTCGGGATCGTTGACGGCGACACAGCGCTTTTTCACAGAAGACCTGTCGGTTCCCAGTGCCGAGGAGACTTTTATCCACGGTAACGCCGCCATTACCCTGGACAAGGGGCTGCCCAACAGCGGGATCGATTCCCTGCGGCTGCTACTTTCCGCGTTTACCGTTACAGATCGCTTCGACAACGATGTCCACGAGACCGGCGTCGGCCTCAGTGGACGCTTCCTCGTTCGCCCCACAGTCGAGACGACGCTTTTCGCAGGTGCTGGCTACATCGATCTAAGCGGCTCGAAAGGCATCTTCGCCGATAGCAGGGTCTTCTATGAGGCAGGCGGCAGCTACCGCTTCCGCAATGGCCAGGCGCTCGGACTGCGCCTGGTCGGCTCGAATGACTTCGCCTCCGGATCTGGCGAAATCGGCCGCAGCTATATGGGAGAGGTCCGCTACGGCGGCGTACTGATGGAAGTACCGGACCTGTTCGTATGGTCTCACCAGGTCGCCGTCTCGGCCGGCCACAGCGACACTCCCGACTTGTCCGTCGGCATCGGCACGAACATAGAAAGTGACTTCTGGCGCATTGCCTCGGAAAGCGATTTTCAGCTCACTGATTGGCAGAAGGTCAGTGTCGACCTCGCCTATCGCGAAACCGACTTCGATATCGCTAGCGGCGACCGGAATTCATTCGAATTGCTCGTGAGCTACACGTTGACGCTCAACTGAAAGAGGCCGCGATGAGGACCCTGTATCGTCAGATAGCCACTTGTATCGCCTGCCTTGCCTTTGCGGCACCATCTGTCGCTGAAACGGTCGGGTCCATGACGGCCTACCAGACCAACATCATCCGTAATGACGGCGAGGCGATGAACGTCGGCGCTGGCGTCGAACTCGGCGACCACCTGCGTAGCAATGTCACCGGTCTCGGAATGCTCGTGTTCCGGGACGAGTCGAGCGCCAAGATTGGTCCGAACACCAGCCTGACGATCGATGAATTCGTCTACAATCCGGGGTCCCGATCAGGAAAGATCGACATCAGGATGAACAGCGGCCTGGCCCGTTTCTACGGCGGTCAGGTTTCGAAGGGCGGCGACATGCGAGTTGCGACGCCACACATGGTGCTCGGAGCCAGAGGCGGCATCATTGAAGTGCTTGTGATAGCTGGTCAGACCGTAGGCATACTGCGCGCCGGCCGCATGACCTGCATGATGAATGGCCGCAAGCTCGTGGTCACAAACCCGGGCCACGCCTGCACGTCGGACAATGACAAACTGCTGACCGGCTACGGCGGTATCGACGCCTTCCCGATATTGGACAGCATCGAGCGGATAGCCGGCACCGGCCTCCCAGGCAAACCGGGTCCGGGGCTGGACGTAAACGCGATTTGTGCGTCAGCACTCGGCAACTCGCTCAAGGCCTGCAAGTCCACCGACGGGGCATTGCCCGGCGTGGCCATGGAGTTCCCTGACAGCCCAGCGCCCCCTGTAGGCAGCGGGGTGGATGAGGATGACTGCTATCCCGACTGCCGGTAGGCCCGGCCGGCCGGCATGAGCCCCTTGGCTGATTGGCGGCGGGCTGCCCGGCGCAAGCTTCCGGGTCTTGCGGTCGTACTCTTGCTGCTCGCTTGCCATTTTGCTTTCGACGGGCCGCTATCGCGCCTGCGCGAGCGTACGTATGACTTCTACCAGTTCCTCGCCCCGCGCGAGGCGACGAGCAATCCTGTTGTGATAGTCTCGATAGACGACGCGAGCCTTAAGGCATATGGGCGATGGCCCTGGAACCGTGGCCTTTTGGCCGATCTGGTCGACGGTGTCGCCGAGTCCGGTGCCGCGGTGATCGGGCTTGCGCTGGTGCTGCCTGAGGCTGACATCTCTCCTGATGGTATCGCCGGAGACAAGCGCCTCGCGAGCGCACTGGCGAAACATCAAACGGCGCTCGCCGTCAGCCTGGGCAATGAGGCGACCGTATCAGAAGCAGAGCCCAAAGCCGGTTGGTCGATCGTCGGGCAAGTACCCGAGACGCTTCCTGGCTTCACCGGTCTGACAGGCTCGCTTCCAGATTTCTCGACCGCCGCTGCAGGCCTCGGCGTCATTCGCACTTCGCCGGATCCCGACGGCGTATTGCGCCATGTGCCGCTGCTCTGGCTCCGAGATACGGCTCAAGGCGTGCAACTCTGGCCGTCCTTCGCGCTCGAACTCCTGCGCCTCTACGCCGGAGAGAACGGCTACGTGGCTCGGATGAATGCCGCCGGGTTGGACGCGCTCAGGATGGCCGGGTCCATTGTGCCACTCGAGCCGCAGGGCAGCATCCGCCTCTGGGAAACCGACACTAACACGCCGCGCATATCTGCCAGTGATATCCTTTCGGGCCGCGGCAATCCGCTGCTGCGGAACGCCATCGCCATTGTTGATCTGTCGGCCGTGGGATTGACCCAGTATCTGCCCACGCCGACGCGTCCGGCGCGACCAGGCGTGGACATCCACGCTGATGCAATCGGCCAGATCCTTGCCGGGCGCTATCTTGTAGAGCCAACGCTAGCGCGTACGCTGGAGCGGCTGTGGTTGGTCCTCAGTGGCATCGTTTTCATCGGGCTTTCAGGAGTGCTCGCCGAGCGTGTCGCGCTCGGCGCACTCGCTCTGGCGCTCCTGGCTGCCACGCCCTTCGCGTTCGGCGCTCTCGAATACAGCCTGCAGGGTGCACTCTATGATCCATTGCAGCCGGCGCTTGCGACGATCCTCGTAGCCGGCTTCGAAGGCTATGTCCTCTACAGGCGCAGCGAGCAGCGTCGGTCCACCCTGGCACGGCAGTTTTCCCAATATCTGTCGCCCTCCGTGGTGCAGCGCCTCGCAAATTCGGACACCGAAGCGATCCTGTCCGGAGAAAAGCGCGAGATCACAATCCTGCTGAGTGACATACGCGGCTTCACGACGATGAGCGAACAACTCGGTGCCCAAGAAATCGGAAAGGTGGTCAATCACTTTCTCGGCCTTGCGACCGATGAGATACTCAAGCGCGACGGGACGATCGACAAGTTCATGGGCGATGCCGTGCTAGCCTTCTGGAACGCGCCGCTTGATCAGCCAGATCATCGCGAGCGCGCGCTCGAGGCGGGGCTTGCCCTGATCGAACGGGTGAAGCGCGAAAATGCCGGTTTCGCCGCGCGCGGGCATCCCTCCATCGAAATCGGCGTCGCCATCGAGACTGGCATCTGCTCCGTAGGGAATTTCGGCTCCGAACGGCGCTTCGATTACACCGCGATCGGCTCGCCGGTGAACCGCGCGGCACGGCTCGAGTCAACGACCAAAAAGCTGAGGATCCCTCTGGTGCTTGGTCCCGGATTTGCGCAGGGAGCATCAATGCCAGTTGTGCAGGCAGGTGTGTTTGAACTGCAAGGCTTCAAGGGCGAGGTGTCGATTTTCACCGTTCCGGAGATGTACGCCTCGTCGCGATCTGCCGAGGAAGTCATATGATGTTTGGCACCGGCTCAACTCGCTACCTCATTGGCAGCCGGCGAGCGAAAGCCAAGGGCGGCGGAAATCCGATGGGCGGCCTGGGCTACCATGTCGCCCAGTTCGCTTATGCGTTCTTCCGGCACCCGGTTTTCCGGGGCGGCGATGTTCAGCGCCGCGATTATCTTACCCGGTGCCACGAAAACCGGTGCGGTGATCGGCGCCGTTCGGGCCCAGGATGGCGAAAATCATGCCGCGCGGCACATCGAGATCGATACCATCGACGGCGCGCAGCTTGCCGAACGTTTTGACGAGGCCGCGGGCGGAAATGGCTGACTGGGCAAGACCCGTGGAGGACAAGCCCATAGGAGAAGTTTCGTTCATGCAATCATCCAGCAGTCGCGAAATAAAGGCCAATTTCGGCGCGATGGCTGTCGTCAATTCCTCGGCAGGCGCACGAGCTTATCGTCTGGCTTGTCCTCATGCTAGAGGCTCCAACCATGTACCACTACTTGGCCGCCGAGGCTGAAGAGCCGGTCAGATCATATGTCGGACGGATCTCTACTCATCGCTGGGTTTCTCATTCGATCACGGCGCAGGCCTGACGATTTCCGGCATCACCGGCAGGCTGGCTTTTGTAGTCGTCCTGTCCGCCGTGGATCATCAATGCCTTGCCTCGTATTGCCGTTTCTCCACCGTCCAGTTTGACCATGCTGTTGAAAGCCTGGGCACGCAAAACGCCGTCGGCGCCGACCCGCTGATTTGGCATGTCGCCCGCGTGCGGGCCTTTTCCAGTGAGATATCCATGTTCGGCATTCGTCGGATTGAAGTGCCCACCTGCCGAGTCATGGCCGGTCTGATGGTCGCACTTTCCGGTTTCATGAACATGGAACGCGACCCATTCACCCGCCGGCAGTCCTGTTACGTCCAACGCTATCAGCACACCCTGCGCTGTCTCGGTCAGCGTGGCCGTTCCGTTCTTCTCGCCAGCCATGTTGACGAATTCGGCTTTCGCGGTCGCGGTGTCCTGAGCCGCTGCAGGCATCGCGACCGCCAGCGCCAATCCTGTTGTTGCAAGCAAATTTTTCATCAGTTGGCCTCCGGTTGTACAAGGACCCCAAACAACAACGGGGCCTCTTCGTTCCATTTGGGAATGTCTCCGGCACGGCCGCCAGAGAAGCGGGTGATGCGTAGAACTCGATAGTCTCCGTGTATAAGTGAAGTTTCACGACGTTGGTTTACACCAATTCGAAGAGTTCCGCGGTTTGCCAACCTGCCAGCAGTATGATGAGAATACCAATGAGCCTGAGAAGCGTCTTTTCAGCGATTGTTTTCACTACCAGTCCGGCCATCGGCGCTGCGACCACGCCGCCAAGGATCAAGCCGGCAACGGGGATTAGATTTTCCATCAGCCCCCCAGCCTCCTCCCAATGGCCCGTTAGTAACGCAAACAAGAAGGTCAGAGACACCGAGAACGTGATGAGGAACTCGCTGGCATTTACCGTGCCAATAACGTAGCGGGGCGTCCCGCCAAAACCGAGAAGCCCGGTCGTCACTATGGGTCCCCACCCGCCACCGCCTGCGGCATCGAGAAATCCACCACCAAGCCCAAGGGGAGGTACCACGCCTGCCGGGACCGGATTGCTTGGGATCCGCCGGAATGAACGGAACAGGAGCCAAGCTCCGACCAGCGCAAGGTATGTGGTCACATACGGCTTCATGACGGCTCCTTCAAACGAGGTGAGCACAAAAGCGCCGAGGACGCCGCCGATCACGCCAAATGGCATCAGCCGCCAGAAAAGCTTCCAGTCAATGTTGCGGTGATAGAGGTGAGCCGAACCTGAGGCCGCAGTGGTAAACAGCTCAGCCGCGTGAACTGAAGCCGAAGCGTGTGCAGGAGACACGCCAAACCCCAGTAGGGTTGTCGAGGAAACGACGCCGTAGGCCATGCCGAGAGCCCCGTCCACGGCTTGAGCTACAAACCCCACGAACGCAAAAAGAAGGAATTCTTGCATTTCGCTCTCCAACAAAGTGCGGGTCGCAATTGGCGATAGAGAAACCCGCTGCCTACAACGTATGCAATTATACCTTCACGCTTCCACAATTCATCAAACGCGTGGCATCGATAATGGTGACGACGAACGGAAAACGATCCGCTCGACCGGCGCCTTTCCTCATATCCTCAAAGTCATTTGGCCTCTCAGAATATTGAGAGCGATCTAGAACAGGATGCCGGGTTGGCACCTCCTCTGTCCGCCCAGATGTCCCTGATGGAACCGCAACCTCCTCTGACCCGAGGTTTTACGAGCCGGACGCAGACTTGCAGCTCCACCCTTTATCTGTTTAATTGCCGCCATCCACAGGGGTGCTCCGTATCGTCGGGGCTGAGAGATGGGCTGCAAGCCCGTAAACCCTAGAGCTGATCTGGATAATACCAGCGGAGCGAGGCGGGAGATGTTTTCTGGCGCACAGATTTTTCTTTTTCCGATGTCCGGCGATTTCGTCGGCCCGCTCGAGGGCCATGTCACGATCGCGGTCTCGGCCAAAAACCCGACCCCACGCTGATCTTTCGCGCCGGAGGTCTCGCATGTCCCAGTCTTTCTCCGCCGCGCCGCGAATGGTAGCCTTGTTCGCCAAGGTCGGACCGGCCTTGCTATCGGTCGGCACGCTGGTTTTGGCCTGGGAGCTCTATGCGCGCATCTCGCCCACCACGCTGCCCGCGCCGTCACGAGTCCTCGCCCAAGCCATCCAGCAGCGCCAGGCGCTGTTCGACAACACCGTGCCGACCATCAGCGCCACATTGGCGGGTTTCGCCTGCTCGCTGGCCGTTGCCTTCATCCTTTCGGTGCTGATCGACTTCTTCAAGCCGCTGCGCCGCGCCCTGTTCCCGGTATTCATCATCAGTCAGACCCTGCCGCTGGTGGCGATCGCCCCGCTGGTCGTTCTCTGGTTTGGCTTCGGGCTGACGCCGAAGATCATGCTGGTCGCGCTCGTGACTTTCTTTCCCATGCTGGTCGCGCTGGTGCAGGGTTATGAATCGACGGATCGGGACATCTCGGCGCTTCTGAGTTCGATGGGCGCTTCCCGCATGCGCATTTTCCTGCTGGCCCGCCTGCCCTCGTCGCTGCCCTATTTCTTCGCGGGCCTGCGCATTTCGATCACCTATGCCGTGGTCGGCGCCATCTTCGCGGAATATGCCGGCGCGGCCAAAGGGCTCGGTATCTACATGCTCAACGCCAAGAACAATTTCCGGCCCGATCTCGTGCTCGCGGCCGTGCTGGTCAGCGCCTTGCTCACGCTGGCCCTATTTGCCGCCACGGTGCTGATCCAGCGCGCCGCCATGCCATGGGAACGGCTCGATGCCGCGCGAAAATCATGAACAGGCGGCTGGAATTGCGCCAGATCAGCAAAAGTATTGGCGATGTCGACGTGCTTGCCGGCATCACCCTGCATGTCGAGCCGGGCGAATTCGTTTCAATCCTCGGCCCCTCCGGAGCCGGCAAATCCACGATCTTCAGGTTGCTGACGGGCGGTCTCGAAGGCCACGACGGCGGCATCGACTTCGACGGGCGGCCACTGGCCGACGCGCGCCGACCGTTTGCCTTCATGCCGCAGCACGACGCCCTGATGCCCTGGCGCACGGTTATCGACAACACCGCGCTCGGCCTGGAAGTCCAGGGCATGTCCCGTAAGGCGGCGCGCGACAAGGTGGCGCCGCTCTACGGCGAATTCGGCCTTGCGGGCTTCGAGCAAAAGTATCCGGCGCAGCTTTCGGGCGGAATGCGCCAGCGCGCCGCGCTGTTGCGTACCGTCGTTCAGGACCGCGCCATGCTGTTGCTCGACGAACCGTTCGGCGCACTCGACGCCCTCACGCGCACCGGCATGCAGCGCTGGCTTCAGACGATGTGGGACCGACACCGCTGGACCGTCCTGCTGATCACCCACGATGTCCGCGAGGCGGTCTTCCTGTCCGACCGCATCTATGTGCTGAGCGGCCGCCCTGCCCGCGTGCTGCGCGAAATCGCCATTCCTCTTCCGCGCCCGCGCAAAGATCTTGCCTCTCCGGAAGCCACCGCCATCGAAGCCGACATCGTCGATACCCTTCTCGATCCACAGCTCGCCCAAAGGATATGACCATGCTTTCCAGACGCCTCTTCATCGCTGCCGCATTGATCGCCGGGCTCGGACCCGTCACGCCCGTCTTCGCCCAGCAGACTGTCACCGTCGCTCTCGACTGGACGCCGAACACAAACCATGTCGGACTCTATGTCGCCCGGGCGAAAGGCTTCTACACTGAGGCCGGGCTCGACGTGCAGATCCTGCCCTACACCGACACTGCGGCCGGTACGCTGATCGCCAACCGCGTGGCCGATTTCGGTATACTAGGATCCATAGGATTGTTCACCCAACGCACGGCCGGCGCCGACCTCGTCGCCACCTACGCCATCATGCAGACGGAAACCGGCAGGCTGGCCTTCAATGCGGACCGCGCCGATATACAATCCCCCAGGGACCTGGACGGCCTGACCTATGGCGGTTTCGGCAGCGCCTGGGAGAATGCGCTGATCGGCACCATCATCCGCCATGACGGCGGCGACGGCAAATTCGAAACGGTGACGCTGGGCACCTCTGCCTATGAGGCCTTGGCCAATGGCGCAGTCGATTTTACGCTCGAAGTCTACACTTGGGAGGGGATCAAAGCGGAGCTTGACGGCAAGGCCCAGCGCGCCTTCCGCTACGCGGATTTCGGCGTGCCCGACCAACACACCAATTTCATTGGCTCGAGCCGCGCCTACCTCGAGAAAAACAAGGACACGGCAACCGCGTTCATCGCCGCGACTAGGCGCGGCTACGCGTTCGCCGTCGAACATCCGAAAGAAGCGGCTGACATGCTGATCGGAGCAAACAGCGACGTGCTGACCAACCGTCCGTTGATCGAGGCATCACTGAAGGCGCTGGTCGACGGCCACTATCTACAAAGCCCCGCCGGGGCGATCGGCACGATCGATCCCGCAAAGATGGAGGCTATCGGCGACTACCTGTTCAAGGCCGAAATCCTGCGCGACGGCGATGGAAACCCGGTCAGCGAACGACCCGATTTCGCGGCCTATTACAGCAACGCCTATCTGGCCGACCAAAAATGAGCCCGCCGCGGCGCATGCATCTCAATGCCGTGATCTTCGGCCTCGGCAGTCACGAGGCCGGTTGGCGCATGCCCGAAAGCGACCCGCTTGCCTCGACCAGCCTGGCCTACTGGGTCGATATCGCCCGGCGCGCGGAGGCTGCCGATTTCGACGCTCTGTTCCTCGGCGATGTGCTGGCCTTGCAGGGTGGTGCCGATCGGCATCTTTCCGACGCGATGGATCCGCTGCTGATCCTATCGGCGATCGCTGCCGTCACCAGCAGGATCGGACTGATCGGGACTGCATCGACCAGCTTCGATCACCCTTTCCACCTGGCTCGGCGCTTCGCCTCTCTCGACCACATCAGCAAAGGCCGTGCGGGCTGGAACATCGTCACCTCGTCCAACGTGCTCGAGGTCCGTAATTTCGGACTGGACGCCATGCCGGAGCATGACGAGCGCTATGCCCGCGCAGCCGACGTGGTCGACGCAGCCATAGCGCTCTGGCAAAGTTGGGCTCCCGATGCGAGGACGCCGGACAAGGCCGCCGGGCGATACTTCGATCCTGACAAGGTCCGGCCCGTCGATCACGCCGGTCCGTTCGTGCGCACCGCGGGCCCGCTCAACGTGCCGCGATCGCCCCAAGGTCGGCCACTCCTGGCACAGGCCGGCTCGTCGGAAGCTGGCCGCGCCTTCGCCGCTCGTTACGCCGATATCGTGTTCACCGTGCAGGCGACGCTGACGGAAGCGCAGGACTTCTATCGCGACATCAAATCACGAGCGGCCGCCGTCGGGCGCGATCCAGACACGCTCCTGGTCTTTCCGGGGATCGTGCCGATCGTCGCTCATACCAGGCAAGCAGCCGAAGAGCGGCTGGCCGCGCTGAATGGCTTTACCGTAACCGACCATGTCCTTGCCAAACTCGGCGAATTCCTCGGCGAGGATCTAGCCGATGCCGAGCTCGACGCGCCGTTGCCGCCCCTGTCGAGCGCACGGCCGAACCAGTCCAGCCAGAGCCGGGTCGGCGTGCTGGTCGGAATCGCAAGGCGGGACAGGCTGACACTGGGCCAATTGCTCATGCGGCTCGCAGCCGGCCGCGGTCATCTGCTTGCCGTTGGAAATGCCCGCGACATCGCCGACACGATGCAGCAATGGTTCGAGGGCGGAGCGGCCGACGGCTTCAATGTCATGGCGCCCGTCATGCCCGCCGACCTGCAAAGCTTCGTCGACGAGGTAATGCCTTTGCTGGAGCGTTCGGATGTTTTCGGCGCCGGGCGCACTCTTCGCTTTGCTGCGCGAACAGGTCATCACCGTCCCGCCCTTTCGAGCATGCCGGAATTGACACCCTCGCACAGGCATGCTCCTGGCAATCCAGACCTTCGAGCCAGAAAAAGCGTCCCAATGCTTCGTAGATTTTTCTCCTACTACCGCCCCTGGAAAGGTCTGTTCATCCTGGATTTCTGCTGTGCGGTTCTGTCTGGCATGCTGGAGCTCGGGTTCCCGATGGCAGTCAAGGTGTTCGTGGACGACCTGCTGCCGACTCAGCAATGGCTGCTGATCCTTGCTGCGTCGGCCGGCCTGCTTGCCATCTATGTGCTGAACACCGGACTGATGGCGGTCGTGGTTTACTGGGGTCATATGCTCGGCATCAACATCGAGACCGAGATGCGCCGGAAGAGCTTCGATCACCTGCAGAAGCTCTCGTTCCGCTTCTATGACAACCACAAGACCGGCCACCTCATCGCCCGCGTCACCAAGGATCTGGAGGAAATCGGCGAGGTCGCCCATCATGGCCCGGAAGACCTGTTCATCGCGATCATGACTTTCCTCGGCGCCTTCGCGCTGATGTTCGTGGTCAATCCGCAGCTTGCACTGATCACGGCGGCAATTGTTCCGCTGGTCGCCTGGGTGACGAGCCGCTACGGCGCGCGCATGACGCGCAACTGGCAGGCGCTTTACGGGCGGGTCGGCGATTTCAATGTTCGCATCGAGGAGAACGTCGGCGGCATGCGGGTGGTGCAGGCTTTCGCCAATGAAGACCACGAGCGCAATCTTTTCGCGCGTGACAATGCCAGCTACCGCAAGACCAAGCTCGATGCTTATCGCATCATGGCGGCCAGCACGTCGCTGAGCTACATGAGCATGCGGCTGATCCAGCTGGTGGTAATGATCGCCGGAAGCTACCTCGTGCTGCGCGGCGAACTTTCCGGTGGCGGTTTCGTTGGTTTCCTGCTCCTGGTCAACGTGTTCTTCCGGCCGATCGACAAGATCAATTCGGTGATTGAAACCTATCCGAAAGGCATCGCCGGATTCCGCCGCTATGCGGCTCTCCTCGACACCGAGCCCGACATCGCGGATCGGCCTGGCGCGGTTGATGCACCGACGCTCCGAGGTGACATCAGCTACCGGGATGTCACCTTCGGCTATAGCGGCGAACGGGCGGTTTTGAAGAACATCAATCTTGACATAACAGCGGGACAGACCATCGCCTTCGTCGGGCCGTCAGGCGCCGGCAAGACGACCCTGTGCTCGCTGCTGCCGCGTTTTTACGAGGTCGACAGCGGCGCCATCACGATCGACGGTTTGGATATCCGCGACATGACGCTGGCTTCGTTGCGCGGCCAGATCGGCATCGTGCAGCAGGACGTGTTCCTGTTTGGCGGCACGATCCGCGAGAACATCGCCTACGGCCGGCTGGACGCGATCGAAAGCGAGATCGTCGAGGCCGCGCGCCGCGCGCGCCTCAACGAACTCATCGCTTCTCTGCCGGAAGGCCTCGATACGATCATTGGCGAGCGTGGCGTAAAACTGTCGGGCGGTCAGAAGCAGCGCCTGGCGATCGCGCGTATGTTCCTGAAGAACCCGACAATCCTCATCCTGGACGAGGCGACGTCGGCACTCGACACGCAGACCGAGCGGGAGATCCAGCAGTCGCTGGCAGAGCTTGCGCAGGGCCGAACGACACTGGTGATCGCGCATCGGCTGGCGACGATTCGCAATGCCGATCGCATCGTGGTGGTCGCCGAAACGGGCATCGTCGAACAAGGTCCGCATGATGAACTGGTCGCGCGTGGCGGTGCCTACTCACGGCTGGGCGCGGCTCCGGACTGACGTGATGGCTTTGTGTCGCGCCTTGGCCCCGGTTCCGCCTCGGGTTGGTCGTTCAATCGTTTCTTGAGGATGTCAATGAGGCTGATGGTGACCGCGATCACCGCAGGGCCAAGGACGAGCCCGGATGCTCCAAAGAGAACGATGCCACCGACCGCGCCGATAAAGGCCACCACCGTGTGGAGCCGCAGCCGGCTCCCGACAAGCATCGGATAGAGCAGATTGTCGATGCCGGCGACGATGACGCCGCCCCAGATGGTCAGTATCGCCGCGCTCGCCCAAGCCCCTTCCAGCGCGAGATAGATCGCTGCCGGCACCCAGATCACGAATGCGCCGAGCACTGGCACGATGGCAAGAAGTCCCATTACCAGACCCCAGAAGACCGGAGTTGGCAGGCCCAGCCACCAGAACATCAGGCCGCCCAGCGTTCCCTGCACAGCGGCGACAAACACGGTGCCTATCAGGATCGCATGTACCGTCTCGGCAAGGCGGGACAGTATGTATGCCGTCTCCGGTGCACGCAGGGGCGAGAGACCCTCGATCCCGCGCAGAGCGGGTTCGCGGTCCCGCAGAAAATAGAACAGCAGATAGAATGTCAGCACGAACATCACGGCCTGATTGATCGAGCCGCGCAAAAGCGATGTGCTTTGTCCCGTCAGCCATTGTACCAATGCGGCGACCGTACCGGCCGGATCGACTTGGTTCTCGATCCACTGGGCAACGGCCGAAAGCCTGGGATAGTTCGACATGAAGCCGTCTGCGTTCCAACCCCGGATGACCTCCTCCAGATAGGTAGCGCCGTTTACCGCCTCGCGAACAAGCTGCTGTGCCACGAAGATGAGCGGCAGGCCGACGGCAATCGCCGCGACGCTCACCGATACCAGTGCAGCCAGGTTTTGATTCCTGAGCCTTTCCCCGACCCGCCGATGAGCCGGATACAGGATGATTGCCAACACCAGCGCCCAGGTCAATGCGGGCAAAAAAGGCAACGCCAAGAGATAGCAGACATACAGACCGATCGCCGTCGCAGATACGATGCCGAGCAATCTCATCTGTTTCATATCGGGCATTTGTTTCAGGTCGGGCATCTCTCGCCGTCTCGCAAACCAGCCGAGCCTAGTGGATTTCCTGACAAAATGGCAGCTTCCGTTGCCGCACCTACGTCGCTGTCGAGTGTGACGAAAATGGCCCGGCCATTTTCTCGCTCTTCGAGCTCATTATGCTGATTGGGCGCCCGTGCGCGCTGGCTTCACAGGACCAATAGAAAAAAGGCCGGACTGTAAAAGTCCGGCCAAGCATGAAGGTTTAAAACCTCCAGAGGGGAACGCGCCGGACGCAATGGGAGGAAAACATCCGACGCAATCGGTATATGGGTCGGCACAGGTGACGTTTCAACGACATACTGTGGGCCACGTCAGCCGCTGCATAGAGCCACCAGCGCCGATTAAAAGTGCTCACGGCCCGCGTATCAGTTTTAGCGTGACAGCCATAACGGTTGGCAACTTTTTGCGCTATATGGCAGTTATCCGCCAGCCTCTGGACATAGCCGTGAAGGCTGAAGCCGTGATCGGTGTTCGCCATTGGAAGGCTTGATTGGGCTCGGCGAGGATGGCGCTAAACTTGGAAGATATTGCCTGCCGTCCGGCATTTCGTCGGTCAGTTCGGGCTCAGTCGCAGATGCTGCTCCAGGCCTACGAAGCCAACCCGCGGCTCGCTTCCGTGTTCGCTACGCAGCAGCGCTGGCTGATGGCTCACATCGGTCTTGCCTTGCACTTCAGACGGCAACCACATGACGATCGCACCGGACTGACGACCACACGTTTTATCGACATGATACACCGCTGTTCGGTGGCCAGCCGCAACACCGCCGACGCTTTCATAAAGGAGATGCTGCACTACAATTTCATTCGTGATCTGTCGACGAATAGAGACAGAAGGGTCCGCCCCCTGCAGCCGGCTGCGACCACTCTGGAAACGCTCGCCGGATGGGTCTTTGCCCATCTGAGAACGCTGGATAGTCTCGACGGCGGAAGTCGACTGACCACATTCGCCGCGAGACCGGACGCGCTTGCCAGATTGCAGCCGCTGGTGGCGGATGGCCTGCTTTCGTCCCACGCCGTGCGCGAGCCGAAACAGACCTTTTCCCTGTTCACCTGGCTTAACAATGGCGGCGTCGTCATGGATTGGCTGATGTCCGGCGTCGATCCCGACCATGCCGACCTCGACCGAATTCCGACCGGCATTGTCTCGATCGGAGACTTCGCAAACTGGCTCAAGCTTTCCCGCACCCATCTTTCACGCAAATTGCGCGACGCCGAAAACCTCGGCAGCATCGGCTGGCTGGGTCAGCGGGGCCATTCGGTCATGTGGGTGTCGAACCATTTCTATCAGGAATACATGACCGCCCAGGCCGTGAAGCTCGCGATCATCGATGCGGCCTTCCAGAATTGCTTTCACAATCCAGGAACCCCGGAATAGAGAGCAACATGGCGATCGTGGCGGCCATTGCGACCGCCACGATCGGAGTTCTCAGTCGATGTCGAAGGATACGCCTTGGGCCAGCGGCAGCGCCTTGGAATAGTTCACCGTGTTGGTGGCGCGCCGCATATAGGCCTTCCAGGCATCGGAGCCGGATTCACGGCCGCCGCCGGTCTCCTTCTCGCCACCGAAGGCACCACCGATCTCGGCCCCCGATGTGCCAATGTTGACGTTGGCGATACCGCAGTCGGACCCGTCGACGCCGAGGAAGCGCTCGGATTCCTGCAAGTCGCGGGTGAAGATCGACGACGACAGCCCCGCGCCGACTGCATTGTGCTCGTCGAGCACGGCGTCGAAGTCCGAATATTTCATCACATAGAGGATTGGCGCGAAGGTTTCTTCGGTAACCGGTGAGACCTGCTTGGGCATCTCGACCAGCGCCGGATGCACGTAATAGGCGTCGGGATGGCCGTTCTCCACCCGCGTGCCGCCGGTCACCTTGCCGCCGTGCGAAGCCGCCTCCTGCAATGCCTTCTGCATGGCATCATATGCTGCCTTGTCGATCAACGGTCCGACCAGCGCTGATGTCTCCAGCGGATTGCCGACCGAGACGCTTTCATAGGCCTTCTTCAGGCGCGGAACCAAGGCATCATAGACGCTGTCATGCACGAACAGGCGCCGCAGCGTCGTGCAGCGCTGGCCGGCCGTGCCCATGGCGCCGAAGGCGATGGCGCGCAAGGCCATGTCGAGATCGGCCGTCGGGCAGACGATGCCGGCATTGTTGCCGCCGAGCTCCAGCACGGCGCGGGCAAAGCGCTTCGCCAGCCGCGGACCGACATCCCTGCCCATGCGGGTCGAGCCGGTGGCCGAAACCAGCGGCACCTTGGGATGATCGACCAGGATTTCGCCGACGGCGCGGTCGCCGATCAGCACCGACGTCAGGCCTTCCGGAGCATCGCCGAAACGTTCTGCCGCACGCTTGAAGATCGCCTCGCAGGCGAGCGCCGTCAGCGGCGTCTTTTCCGACGGCTTCCACACCACCGCGTCGCCGCAGACCAGCGCCAGTGCCGCGTTCCACGACCACACCGCGACCGGGAAATTGAAAGCGGAGATGACGCCGACGACACCCAGCGGATGCCAGGTTTCCATCATGCGATGGCCGGGCCGCTCGGTGGCGATGGTCAGGCCGTACAATTGCCGGGAGAGGCCGACGGCGAAATCGCAGATGTCGATCATCTCCTGCACTTCGCCGAGCCCTTCGGACGGGATCTTGCCGACCTCGATCGACACCAGCCGGCCAAGCTCGGCCTTATGTGCGCGCAGTTCCTCGCCGAGCAGCCGCACCAGTTCGCCGCGCTTCGGCCCCGGCACCAGGCGCCACGCCTGGAAGGCCATATGGGCCTTGTCGATGGTCTTTGCCGCATCGGCCGGCGAGATCGTCTTCAGCGCGGCAATCTGCTCGCCCGTGACCGGGCTGCGCACGATTAGATCACCGCCCGAAAGCGCGGCCTCGGCAACACCCAGTTTCGCCAGTAGCCCGGCTGTTTCCTTCGCAATCGTCATTCTCTGTCCCTTTCAGATGCCGTCGCTCATGTGGCGTCGGTTAAAGCCTTGTGCCATGCCGTCCCTGTGCCGATCGGCACATCAGGCGCTGTCAAGGCGTGGCATTACTCGTTTCAGGGAAAAATCTCCACCCCGGCATGGTCTAAGCCAAGGTCGGACCGTTGAACCAGCGAGTCGTTCAGCGCGCTGTCTGCGCGGTTCCCCGCGCGGCGCCTTCCTTCATCAACCGGTCGATATGCATGCGGATATGCGCGGCCTCGGCTGCCGTGTTGGCAAGCGCGATGGCACGGTCGAAGGCGATGCGCGCCTCCTCGCCACGACCAAGCTGCATCAGCAGGCCGCCCTTGAGGCCGAAGAAATGGAAATAGCCGGAAAGCCTCTGTTCCAGCGGCTCGATCATGGCAAGTGCCGCTTCCGGCCCGCGCACCTTGGCGACCGCGACGGCGCGATTGAGCGTCACCACCGGCGACGGCTGCATCTGTTCAAGCAGGCTATAGAGCAGGTCGATCTCGTTCCAGTCCGTATCCTCTGGCCTTGCCGCCCGCGCATGCAGGGCAGCGATCGCCGCCTGCACCTGGTAGGGACCGGGCTTCTGGTGGCGCAATGCCTTGTCGACCAGCGCTAGCCCCTCGTCGATCATCTTGCGGCTCCACAGGCTGCGGTCCTGGTCCTCGAGCAGCACGATCTCGCCGCTCTCGTCGAAGCGCGCCGGCGCACGCGCATGCTGGAGCAGCAGCAGCGCCGTCAGGCCCATGATCTCCGGCTCGGTCTGGAACAGCCGCAGCAGCAGCCTGGCCAGCCGGATCGCCTCTTCGCAAAGCGGGGCGCGGGCGGGAGCCTCACCGCTGTTGGTCGAATAGCCTTCGTTGAAGATCAGATAGACCATGGCGGCGACGGCGGCGAGCCGTTCCGAGCGCTCGACCGCACCGGGCGTCTCGAATGGCACGCCGGCATCCGCAATGCGCGCCTTGGCGCGGGTGATGCGCTGCTCCATGGCGCTTTCGCCGACGAGGAAGGCGCGGGCGATCTGCTTGACGCTCAGGCCGGAGACGATGCGCAATGCCACAGCGATCTGCTGCGTCGCCGGCAGGTCGGGATGACAGCAGATGAACAGCAACCGCAAGATGTCGTCGCGGTAGTGCGCGCCGTCCAGCCGTTCGGCGATGTCGGTCTCGGCATCCTCCAGATCGGAGATCTGGTCTTCCTCCGGCAGCGGCGCCTGCTTGGCGCGCTTGCGCACCGCGTCGATGCCGCTGTTGCGCCCGACAAAGATCAGCCAGGCTGCCGGATCGCGCGGCGGGCCGTTTGTCGGCCAGTTCTTCAGAGCTCGCAGGCAAGCGTCCTGGAAAGCTTCCTCCGCCGCATCGAGATCGCGGAAGTAGCGCAGCAGCGCGCCCATCGCCTGTGGGCGGGCGGTGCTAATCGCCGTGCTGATCCAGGTAAGGTCGGTCATGCGGAAACCTTGGCGGGATTGAAGAGCGAAACCGGCCGTATCTCGTAAGAGCCGCCGCTCGGGTTGACCTCGGAAAGCTCGCGCGCAAAGTCGACGGCCTCGTCGAGATCGGCGCATTCGAGCGTGTAGAAGCCGAGGAATTGTTCCTTGGTTTCGGCAAACGGGCCGTCGATGACGACCGCTTCGCCCTTGACCTTCCTCAGCGTTGTCGCAGCGGTCGTCGGCAGCAGCCGCGCCACCGGGCCAAGCCGGCCCGCCTGAGCGTATTTTTCCTGCACGCCCAGGAGTTTATCCATGACAGCGTCATCTTGTTCCTTGCTCCAGGAGCAGACGACGTCTTCGGAGGCATAGCAGAGGATCGCGTAGAGCATGGGTGGTCCTTTTCTCTGTCAAAGGACGAAACACTAGGACCTATCCCGACATGACGTCGACAAAAAATTACGTCCTGCACGGATCACGAAACTGCGGCAGCTCTGTCCGGTTCAGCTTTCCTGCGCCTTCAGCCATCTCAGTACGAGAGCCTCTTCGTCATCGAGACCGGGTATCGATCGTTTCCGCTTGTTCGCATCCGCTATTTCGCTGAGCAGCCGTCCTTCGGACCAGGCATCGAAAACTTGCGGGTGGATATAGCATCTGCGGCAGATGGCGCGCGTGTTGCCCAGCCGCTCGGCGACCTTGTCGATGAGGCCGTTCATCACCCGCTTCTGTTGTGCCTGGCTTTCGGGTCGTTCGGTTTGCGCAAACAGCGACGCAGCATGGATGGTGCCGCCCCAGGTTCGGAAATGCTTGGAGCTGAAATCGGCCCCTGCCATCTCCCTGATGTAGCGGTTGACGTCGTCGGAGCGGATCGGTCGCCTGCTTCCGTCCTCGTCGAGATACTGGAACAGCTTCTGGCCCGGCAGATCCTGCGCCCCGCGCACGATCCTGGCGATCCGGCGATCGGCGAGCTTTAGCCTCCATTCCTTGCCGGACTTGCCTTTGAAAGCGAAACGCAGGCTCGAGCCATTGATGTCGACATGGCGGTCGCGCAGCGTGGTCAGCCCAAAGCTGTTGTTATCGCGAGCATAGGCGGCATTGCCGACGCGGATCATCGTGTTGTCGAGCAGCCAGACCACAGCAGCGACAACCCGCTCCAGCGGCAGGCCGTGACGGCGCAGATCGGCATCGATCTGGCGTCGCAGCTCAGGCAGGCTTTCTGCAAAGGCAACCAGGCTCGAATATTTTACGCCGTCACGCTCCTCCGCCCACAGCGCATGGTAGCGATATTGCTTGCGTCCGCGCTGGTCCCGGCCGGTCGCCTGGATGTGACCGTCAGCAACGGGCGAAATCCACACATCTGTCCACGCCGGTGGAATGGCGAGCGCCTTGATGCGGGCCAAAGTGTCCTCGTCGACGCCCTGCCCGTCAGGCCCTTTGTATGAAAATCCCTTGCCAACCCTCAGACGGCGGATACCGGGCTCGGCGTCAGTGATGTAGGTGAGTGAGGCTCGATCGGCAGAGGCTTGCGACCCATTTGTCGGCGCCCCTGGAGCAACCTTCCTGCTAGCCGACCGGCCAGGCGACGACCCGGATTTGTCCAGCATGTCCTCTCCACGGAATTTCCCGTAGATAAGCGACGGATCGGCCGCTGGTTCCGCCATGGCTTCCACAAAGATACCAGGCTCACCACATCCGCGTTCGAGAAGCAGCCTTCTGCCGATGTTCAAGATCGAGTGTGGCCTCGCTTGCCGTCATGCCTTTTCAAGCACGACCGGAACGACGTCGACTGCTTGCTCGCCGACCTGCCCTCCCGTCGTCTTCAGGACGCCGACGATCGGCGCTACATCCGAATAGTCGCGGCCATGGCCGACGGTGATATGGTCGTTGCTTGCCCGCATGCCGTTGGTCGGATCGAATTCCTGCCATCCGGTGTCGCGCCCACACCACACCTTGACCCAGGCATGCATGGCGTCGGCCCCTTCGAGCCGCGGTTTGCCACGCGGCGGAATGGTGCGCAGGAACCCGCTGACATAACCGGCGGGAATACCGAGGCCGCGTAGGCCGGCGATCATGATGTGCGAAAAATCCTGGCAGACGCCCCGCCTCAGGTCGAAGGCATCGCTCGCCCGGGTCTGCACCGTGGTCGCCTCGCCATCATAGGTGAAATCGCGATGAATGCGGTTGCACAGGTCCACCGCAGTGCTGACAGCCGAGCTGCCGGCACTGCCGCGCGCGTAGGCCGTGATCGCAGCGTCGATGCCCGCGTGATCGCTGGCGGCCAGGAAATGATGCGGCGATCCGGGCGACAGCGACCGCACCGCGTCGAGTTCCTCGCGCAGCCGGCGAATGTCGGGCGACACATCAAGCCCAGGCTCCGGCCGCGAGACGGCGACGCGCGCGCTCATCCTGATGTCGAGCGCATCATGGGCATCGCGAAAGGCGATCGACGTGACATTGTTGCCAAAGAAATCGGAAAAGTCGGAGCGTTCGCTCGGCGCCGGCGCGAAGGACAGCGAAGCGGCGATCACGCGCTGCACGCCCGAAATCGTCGGCGGCAGCACGCGCACCTGATGGCGGCCGCCGCCAGCCGCCGCATCATAGTCGTAACGCAGATTGAGCCTGATGTCGTAGAGCATGCTCACCCGAAATAGGCTTTGGCGAGGCTGTTGTAGAGGCCGCCGATCTCGGTGGCGAGATCGTCCAGGGCCTTGGCCGTCATGTCCGAGGGCTCCTTGATGGCGATTGCCGTGTTGAGTTGCAGGATCTCCTTCGCCGCTGGCGACATATGCCCCTCACCGACAGCAGGCAACAGCGCGATTTCGGCCTTCAGCCGCTCGAGCTGGAACAGGATGGAGCGCGGGTTGAGCGGATCGAGCACCAGGAGATCGATCACCGTGCGCCGGCCGGCCTGCACCGGATACTGCCGCCGGTGGGTCATGACGCTGTCGCCGATCTCCAGCATCATGTCGAGCGCGCCATCCGGCGCCGCAGCCCTGGTCAATCGGGCGAGCGTGCGGGCGATCTGGATGCCGCGTTCCAACCGCCGGCCGATCTCCAGGAAGCGCCAGCCGGTGAAGCGGTACATATTCTCATGCAGCAGGCCCGAAAACCCGGCGAGCTTGCGCAGGATGACCGTCATCGCCCGCGTCGCGTCATCGCCCGGCGCCACCGTTGTCGCGAATTGATGAATGGTCTTCGACAGATCCTTCAGCGCCAGCCAGCCATCGGGCGAGAAGCGGTCGCGGATCTGTCCGGCGCTGTAGACGGCGCTGTCCAGCGTGCCGATCAGCCCCGGCGGGATCGCCGTCGCGACGTCGATGCCGAACGGTTCGAGATAGTCTCTGATATCGGCAAGCAGCGGCATGTCCGGGTCGGAGGCCTCGGCCAGCCGCACGTGATAGGCGCGCAGGATGCGCACCGTGTCTTCCGATCGCTCGATGTAGCGGCCGAGCCATGTCAGGTTTTCCGCCGCGCGGCTGGGCAGGCTCCCCGGCAAGGTGCGGGTGAAGCTGTCGTGCTCCTGCGGCAGCAGCGTCTCGCGCTCCACCGGTCTGTCGCTGACCACCCACACATCCGCCGCCTGGCCGCCGCGCTGCATGGCGATTGCCGTCGGGTCGAGCGAAAAGCCGACACGGGCAAAACCGCCGGGCATCACCGTCCAGCCTTCGGGCGTTCGCGCCAGATAGACGCGCAGGCTTGCTGGCCGCGGCTCCAGCCAGCCGCCGACATAGACCGGCGTGGTCGAAAGCGTTACCGCTTCCTGTCCGACGAAGTCGCCACCGCCGCGTTCGATCTGGGCTATCAGCTCGGCCCGCTCCCCGGCAACCAGCGCCGAGCCCAGCCTGGTGCAATCGTCATCCTCGAAGGCAAGCCGCGTCGACAGCGCCGGACCGATCACCATGTGGTCGAGGTTAGCCAGCACATGGTCACGGTCCGTGTCCCGGCCGCACCACCATGTCGCGACGCTCGGCAGCAGAAGCTCCTCGTTGCGCAATTCGCGCGAAATCTTCGGCAGGAAGGCGGACATCGCCCGCGTTTCCATCAGCCCGGAGCCGAGCGCGTTGACGGCCGAAACGGCTCCCCGGCGGATCGCCTCGACCAGCCCTGGCGTGCCGATCTGCGACTCCGGCCGCAACTCCAGCGGATCGGCGAAGGCGGCGTCGAGCCGTCGCCAGAGCACGCTGACCGGCATCAGTCCCGAAACGGTGCGTACCATGAGCCGGCCGCCGGAGACGGTCAGATCCTCGCCTTCGAGCAGCATGATGCCGAGATAGCGGGCGATATAGGCATGTTCGTAATAGGTTTCGTTGAGCGGCCCCGGCGTCAGGATGGCGACACGGCCGCCTGATACCTTGGCCATGCCGTTCAGCGCGTCGCGAAAGCGGCGGAAGAAGCCGGCAAGACGGTGCACATGCATCTCGCCATAGATGTCGGACAGCGCGCGCGTGGTGGCGACGCGGTTTTCCAGCGCAAAGCCGGCGCCTGACGGCGCCTGCGTGCGGTCGCCGAGCACCCACCAGCGGCCGTCCGGTCCACGGCCGAGCTCGAAGGCGCAGAAGTGCAGGAAATGGCCGCTGGCCGGCCTGGTGCCGACGACCGGCCGCAAATATTCCGGGCTGGCGGCGATCAGCCCCGCCGGCAAAATGCCTTTCTCGACCAGCCGGTTCGGCCCATAGATGTCGGCGATCGTTTCCTCGAACAGCTCCGCCCGCTGAACCAGGCCGGCACTGATCGCAGCCCATTCCTGCTCCTCGATCAGCAGGGGCACATGCGCCAACGGCCATTCGCGCTCATTGGCGCCGGCCTTGTCGTAGACGCGGTAATAGACACCGGCGTCGCGCAGATACTGGTCGGCGCGAGCGAAGCGCTGGGCGAGCTTTTCAGGCCCCAGCTCTTCCAGTGCCTCGATGAAGTCCTTCCAGACCGGACGAGGATTGCCTGATGCGTCGACCATCTCGTCGACGACACCGTCGATCGGCTGGTAGTGCTCCAGCAGGTTATGCGGTCTGCCGCGTATTTTCCTGTGATTCCCCTTTGCCATGGCTGATCAGAGTCTTGCAGGCCGCCGCAGGTCAAGGGTCATCGGGAAATCCTCAGAGGCTTGTTCGTCGCGCAGCACGTAGCCGGACGGCGTATGGCCGCGCGGCTCGAAGCGGGCGAGCCGCCGCGCCTCCGCTTCGTTGCCGTTGACCGGGAAGGTGTCGTAGCTGCGCCCGCCGGGATGCGCGACATGGTAGACGCAGCCGCCGACCGCCCGGCCCGACCACCGATCGTAGATGTCGAAGACCAGCGGCGTGTTGACTGGCAGCGCTGGATGCAGGCCCGATGCCGGCTGCCATGCCTTGAAGCGGACGCCCGCCACCGCGATCTCTCTGGTGTCGGTCACCTTCATTGGCACGATACGGCCGTTGCAGACGACGGCATGACGCTCCGGGTTGAGCCCTTCCGTCTTCACCTGCAGCCGCTCGACCGAAGAATCGACAAAGCGCACGGTCCCGCCGATGGCGCCCTGCTCGCCCATGACATGCCACGGCTCCAGCGCTTGCCGCAGCTCCAGCTTGACACCGGCATACTGGACCTCGCCGCAGAACGGAAAGCGGAATTCGAGCTGCGCGTCAAACCATTCGGGGCGGAATTCAAAGCCGTTCAGCTTGAGGTCGTCCAGCACGTCTAGAAAGTCAGCCCAGACATAGTGCGGCAGCATGAAACGGTCATGCAGCGACGTGCCCCAGCGCACGAAGCGGCCGTCGAGCGGGTTTTTCCAGGCGCGGGCGATGATGGCGCGCACCAGCAATTGCTGCGCGAGGCTCATGCGCGCATTGGGCGGCATCTCGAAGCCGCGGAATTCGACCAGCCCCAGCCGGCCGGTCGGGCCGTCGGGCGAAAACAGCTTGTCGATGCAAATTTCCGAACGGTGGGTGTTCCCCGTCACATCGGTCAGAAGATTTCGGAACAGCCGGTCGACCAACCACGGCAATGGCGCATTGCCCTTGTCTGGATGCGGCACCTGCGCCATCGCGATCTCGAGCTCGTAGAGCGAATCGTGGCGCGCCTCGTCGAAGCGCGGCGCCTGGCTGGTCGGGCCGATGAACAGGCCCGAAAACAGATAGGACAGCGACGGGCGGCGCTGCCATTGCAGGACAAGGCTTTTCAGCAGATCCGGACGGCGCAGGAACGGGCTGTCGTTGGGCGTCGCGCCGCCGACGACGACATGGTTGCCGCCGCCTGTGCCGGTGTGGCGCCCGTCGATCATGAACTTGTCGGCGCCAAGCCGTGTCTGCCGCGCCTCCTCGTAGATCGCTGTGGTCGTCGCCACGCAGTCCTGCCAGTTCGCAGCCGGATGGATATTCACCTCGATGACACCGGGATCCGGAGCCACCCGGATGACGTTGAGGCGCGGATCGTGCGGCGGGCCGTAGCCCTCGATATGCACCGGCAGGCCGATAGCCTTTGCCGCGTTCTCGGCCGCCGCGACCAGTTCGAGATAATCTTCCAGCGCCTCGACCGGCGGCATGAACACACAAAGCCGTCCGTCGCGCGGCTCGACCGACAGCGCGGTGCGCACCGCGCCGCCGATCTCGGTGATCTCCTGTTCGACACGGTCCTGCTGGCCGGTCGCGGCGGTGAAGGACGCCGCATGCTGGCGGCGCGCCATTTCGTCGGCGCCTTCCAATTCGGCCGGGGCAGCGTCCGGCAACGGAGCGGCCTCAGGCAAAATAGCCTGGCGCGCCGGCAGTGGTCCACGCGGCAGCGAAGGATCGACCGGCACGATGTAGGGGAACTGCGCCGGCGGTACATGGGGCAGCGTGCCGAGCGGCAGGCGGTAGCCGACCGGCGAATCGCCCGGCACCAGGAACAGCTTGCCGCGCCGTGTCTTCCATTTCTCCGAACGCCAACGCGGCCCCGACGCCTGGCTGTTCCAGCGCTGGACCGGCAGCACGTAGCCCGACGGCTTGGTCAGGCCGCGTTCGAACACTTTTGCCATGCGGCTGCGCTCTTCCGGGTCTTCCAGCTTCGAATTGGACGGGTCGACATTGTCGGGCAGCTTGCCTTCCTTGAGCAGCCACTCGGCCGGGTCCTCATAGGCTTCGCTGACCATGGCTTTGTCGATGCCGAGTTCATCGGCAATCGTCGTCAGCAGGCTTTCAGCCTGCTTCGGTCCGACATCTGCTTCGCTGTTTTCCCGTGCGATCAGCGACGGATCACTCCACACCGGCTCGCCGTCGGCGCGCCAGTAGAGCGAGAACGTCCAGCGCGGCAGACTTTCGCCCGGATACCACTTGCCCTGACCGTAATGCAGGAAGCCGCCGGGCGCGAAACGCTCACGCAGCCGGCGGATCAGCGCATCGGCCTTCTCACGTTTTGTCGGGCCGACGGCGGCGGTGTTCCACTCCTCCGCCTCGAAATCGTCGATCGACACGAAGGTCGGCTCGCCGCCCATGGTCAGCCGCACGTCCCCGGCCTCGAGCGCGGCGTCGACCTGGACGCCCAGGGCATCAAGCGCCTGCCAGCTTTCGTCGGAGAATGGCTTGGTGATGCGCGGGTGCTCGGCGATGCGATCGACCCGCATGTCGAAGCCGAATTCGACATTGGCGAAGCTCGCCATGCCGGAAATGGGCGCGGCGTTACGGAAATGCGGGGTTGCGGCCAGCGGCACATGGCTTTCGCCGGTGAGCAGGCCGGAAGTCGGGTCGAAGCCGATCCAGCCGGCGCCCGGAAGATAGACTTCGCACCAGGCATGGAGATCGGTGAAGTCGACGGCGGTGCCGGGCGGTCCGTCAAGCGCGACGAGGTCGGGCTTCAGCTGGATCAGGTAGCCGGAAACGAAGCGCGCGGCGAGGCCGAGGTTCCTCAGGATCTGCACCAGCAGCCAGCTCGTATCGCGGCAGGATCCCTTGGCGGCGGCCAGCGTTTCCTCGGGTGAGAAGACACCGGTTTCCATGCGAACGATATAGGCGATCTCGCGCTGCAGGCGCGCATTGAGGTCGACGACGAAATTGACGGTGTTGGTTGGCTGGCGCACGATGGTTTGCAGGAACGCCGCCAGCAGCGGTCCAGCCGGCTCCGGCGTCCGGTAGATGGCGAGATCGTCGCTGATCTCTTCCGGATATTCGAACGGAAAGGTCTCTGCCGACGGCTCGACGAAGAAATCGAACGGATTATAGACCGTCATGTCGGCGACGAGGTCGACCTCGATCTTCAGTTCCGTCACCGGCTCCGGAAACACGAAGCGGGCGAGGAAGTTGCCGTAGGGATCCTGCTGCAGATTGACGAAGTGGTTCGCCGGCTCGACCTTCAGCGAATGGCTCAAAACTTTGGTGCGGGAATGCGGCGCCGGCTGCAGCCTGATGACCTGAGGGCCAAGGACGACCGGCCGGTCATATTTGTAATGGGTCAGGTGGTAGACGGCTGCCAGAATTGCCATGGTGCCCCGGAAGTCGGCGTTTCAAACGAAATTCGCCGAACCCTGACACATCTGGCGGGCATTCTCCAAGCAGATGTTGCGGTGCACCTAATTTAAGCGACAGTTGCCGGCTCAGAAAAACGCCTGCAACCCGGTCTGCGCCCGCCCGAGGATCAGCGCATGCACGTCATGCGTGCCCTCATAGGTGTTGACCGTTTCAAGGTTCTGCGCGTGGCGCATGACGTGGTAACCGATCTGGATGCCGTTGCCGCCATGCATGTCGCGGGCCTGGCGGGCAATGTCGAGCGCCTTGCCGCAATTGTTGCGCTTGACGATCGAGATCATCTCCGGCGCCATCTTGCCTTCGTCCATCAACCGCCCGACCCGCAAGCTGCCCTGCAGCCCCAGAGCGATCTCGGTCTGCATGTCGGCGAGTTTTTTCTGGAAAAGCTGCGTCCCGGCCAGCGGCTTGCCGAACTGCTTGCGGTCGAGGCCGTATTGGCGGGCCCGGTGCCAGCAATCTTCCGCTGCACCCATCGCGCCCCAGGAGATGCCGTAGCGCGCCCGGTTGAGACAGCCGAATGGCCCCTTCAGGCCCGACACATTGGGCAGCAGCGCGTCTTCGCCGACCTCGACGCCTTCCATCACCACTTCGCCGGTGATCGAGGCTCGCAGCGACAGCTTGCCGCCGATCTTCGGCGCCGACAGCCCCTTCATGCCCTTCTCCAGCACGAAGCCGCGAATCTCGTTGTCATGCGCAGCCGATTTCGCCCAAACGACAAAGACGTCGGCGATCGGCGCGTTGGAAATCCACATTTTCGAGCCGGAGATCTTGTAGCCGTTCGCGGTCTTTTCGGCGCGCGTCTTCATGCCGCCCGGGTCGGAACCGGCATCCGGCTCGGTCAGGCCGAAGCAGCCGATCCATTCGCCGCTGGCGAGCTTCGGCAGGTATTTCTTGCGTTGGGCCTCCGAGCCATAGGCATGGATCGGATACATCACCAGCGACGACTGCACGCTCATCATCGAGCGATAGCCCGAGTCGATGCGCTCGACTTCCCGCGCCACCAGCCCATAGGTGACATAGTTGGCGCCGAGCCCGCCATATTCCTCGGGGATGGTGATGCCGAGCAGACCCGCCTCGCCCATCTCGCGAAAGATGCCGGCGTCGGTCTTTTCCTCGAGATAGGCTTCCTCGATCCTGGGAGCGAGCTTGTCGGCAGCGAATGCCGCCGCGCCATCGCGCACCATCCGCTCGTCTTCCGAAAGCTGGTCCTCGATCAGGAAAGGATCGTCCCAGACGAATGCGTTCTTATCGGCGGCCATGGCTCTCGGTTCCCAGAACAAAATCTTGAAGTGCCCGGCTTATCGACCCCCGCTTAAAAAAAATCAAACGAAATTGCATCACCAATCAATGAGCGTTAGTAATGGATCATGAACGTCCAGCGCCGCCTTTTGCCTAACATCGGCGCCCTTACCGCCTTCGAGGCTGTGGCGCGCCTCGGCTCTTTCACCGCCGCCGCCCGCGAGCTCGATCTGACTCAGGGTGCTGTAAGCCGGCAGATCGCGTTGTTGGAGGACCAGTTCGGCCGTCGGCTGTTCGAACGCGACAGCCGCAATGTCCGGCTGTCGACGGCAGGCGAGATTTATGCCGAAGCGGTGCGCGCCGCCCTAGGTCAATTGCGCGACGCGGCCCTTGGATTGATGAGCAATCGGCATAGTGGCATCTTGAACCTCGCCATCCTGCCGACCTTCGGCACACGCTGGCTGATGCCGCTCATCCCGGATTTCGTCGAAAACAATCCCGACATCACCATCAATTTCGTCACTCGTATCGGCCGCTTCGACTTCGCCCGCGAGAGGCTCGACGCCGCCATCCATTTCGGCCTGCCCGACTGGCCGGATGCCGACTCGACGCTGCTGGTGCGCGAGACGGTGATGCCCGTGGTTTCGCCTGACTTTCTCACCGGCCGCGCTATTGCCACGCCTGCCGATATCGGCCGCCTGCCGCTGCTGCATATGGCGACGCGGCCCGGCGCATGGACCGAGTGGTTCGAGCATCAGGGTTTGAGCGCACCGACTGGACCGGGCATGCAGTTCGAGCAGTTCGGCACCGCCGCCCAGGCCTGCATGGCCGGGCTTGGCGTCGCGCTGCTGCCGCAGGTCCTCATCTCAGGCGAGTTGCAGCGCGGCCAGTTGGTGCCGGCGCCGGGCCGGCCGATGCAAAGCCGCAGCGCCTATTACCTCGTCGTGCCGCACGACAAACGCGGCCATCCGCCGGTCGCCAGTTTTCGCGACTGGCTGCTGGGCCATGTACCGCCGGAGAAGTAGCTACTTCCGCTTCAGCGCATCGGCCAATGCGGCACCGAATGCGCCCTGTTGCGCCGGCCGCTCTGGCTGACGCTGCGGCGTCGGCGCTCGCGGCACCGGTCTGTTGCCGTTGTCGCGCGGCTTCGGTGGACCGCCCTCGCCATCCCTACGCATCGACAGGCCGATGCGCTTACGCTTGATGTCGATGTCGACAACACGCACCTTGACCACGTCGCCGGCTTTTACCACCTCATGCGCGTCCTTGACGAAACGGTCGGCCAGTTGCGAGACGTGCACCAACCCGTCCTGGTGCACACCGATATCGATGAAAGCGCCGAACGCCGCGACATTGGTGACGGTTCCTTCCAGCAGCATTCCAGGCTTCAAATCCTTGATGTCGTCGACGCCGTCGGCGAAGGTCGCGGTCTTGAAACCTGGTCGCGGATCGCGGCCGGGTTTTTCCAGTTCTGCCAGTATATCGCGGACCGTCGGCAGGCCGAAGCGTTCATCGACGAAAACCCGCGGATCAAGCGCCTTGAGGGCGGCACTGTCGCCCATCAGCGAGCGGAGGTCGCGCCCACAGGCGGCGACGATCTTTTTCGCCACGCCATAGGCTTCCGGATGCACGGCCGAGGCATCGAGCGGTTCGGTGCCGTTGGAAATTCGCAGGAAGCCGGCGCATTGCTCGAACGCGCGGGGTCCAAGGCGAGAGACCTTCAGCAGGTCACGACGGCTGGCGAAAGGGCCGGTCGCATCGCGATGCGCGATGATGGCTTCGGCCAGCGATGTGCCAAGACCCGAAACCCGCGCCAGAAGCGGCGCCGAGGCGGTGTTGAGATCGACGCCGACGGCATTGACCGCGTCCTCGACCACCGCTTCCAGCGAGCGGCCGAGCCGGTACTGGTCGACATCGTGCTGATACTGGCCGACGCCGATCGACTTTGGCTCGATCTTGACCAGTTCGGCGAGCGGATCCTGCAGTCGCCGCGCGATCGACACCGCGCCGCGCAGCGACACGTCGAGGCCGGGAAATTCCGCCGCCGCCGTCGCCGAGGCGGAATAGACCGAAGCACCCGCCTCGCTGACGATCACCTTCAGCGGCTTCGGCCCGGAATCAGCAGGCATGTCGGCCAGCATGTCGGCGACCAGCCTTTCGGTCTCACGGCTGCCGGTGCCGTTGCCGATGGAAATCAACTCGAGCTTGTGCAAGCGGATGAGCTTCGCCAGTTCGGCCTGCGTGCCTCGCACGTCGTTCTTCGGCGGGAACGGATAGACCGTCGTCGTCGCCAGCAGCTTGCCGGTGCCGTCCACCACCGCCACCTTGACCCCGGTGCGGATGCCGGGATCGAGCCCCATCGTGGCGCGCGAGCCGGCGGGTGCCGCGAGCAGCAAGTCCTTCAGGTTGCGGGCGAAGACATGGATCGCCTCTTCCTCGGCCCGCTCGCGCAGATCGCGCATCAAATCGAGCGTCAGATGCAGCGACAGCTTTATGCGCCAGGTCCAGCCGGCAACCTCCATCAACCAGCGGTCGCCCGGCAACTGGCGGCCGATGGCATAGGCATCGGCAATCATCCGTTCGACCGGCTTCACCGGCGACGCGTCGTCGGCATCGACTTCGATGTCGAGCGACAGCACCTCTTCATTGCGGCCGCGCAGCATCGCCAGCGCGCGATGGCTCGGCACGTTGGCCCAGCGCTCGACATGGTCGAAATAGTCGGAGAATTTCGCGCCGGCCTCCTGCTTGCCGTCGAGGACGCGTGACCGCATGAAGGCCCGTTCCTTCATGTAGGTCCGCAGTCTGCCGACCAGGTCGGCATTTTCGGCGAACTGTTCGGACAGGATGTCGCGCGCGCCGTCGAGTGCCGCCTTGGTATCGGCCACCTCTTCGCCGACATAAGCCAGCGCCAGTTCGCCGGGCACCGCCGCGCGGTCGGCAAGGATGGCCTCGGCCAGAGGTCCCAAGCCACGCTCTCGCGCGATCTCCGCCTTGGTCCGGCGCTTCGGCTTGTAGGGCAAATAGATGTCTTCGAGTTCCGCCTTGGTGGCAGCCGCAGCGATCTTGGTTTCGAGTTCCTCGGTCAGCTTGCCTTGCTCGCGGATCGAACCGAGGATGGTGTCGCGGCGCGCATTGAGCTCGCGCAGATAGGCGAGCCGCTCGGCAAGCAGGCGCAACTGAGTGTCGTCCAGGCCGCCGGTGACCTCCTTGCGGTAGCGCGCGACGAACGGCACTGTCGCGCCTTCGTCCAGCAGCCCGATCGCCGCCGCAGCCTGTTCGGGCCGGGCAGTGATCTCGGCCGCGATGATTGCTGCGATGCGCTTGATGTCGGATGCCATGTCGTTCCTGCTGTCCTTATCGAAAAGAGCGGCGACCATAGGCGCAGAGCGTCGCTCCGCCAACCGCGGCGTTTTCGATCACCCTGACAGGTCCACAGGAAAGCTGTGATGCCGCGGTTGCCTGGACCGTGTCAGACCGTTCGGGCAAACCCGTATCTGGTCTCGGACGCGGTCTTGCCGGTCATGGCGTTTTCTTCCGATTTTTTGGAACTTAGGCCAGCGCGGCGGCGATGGCGTGCACGGCTTTCATCGTCGCCACCGAATAAGCGATGTCAGTGAAATCCGGATAGCTCGAAAGCTTCACCACGACCATTCTCGTGTTCCAGTCGACATGGATCAGCTGCCCGAACACGCCGCGGCACATCAGCGCGCGTGAGCGCGGATCCTCGATCCAGAACTGGTTGCGATAGCCGCCTTCCGGCAGGCTGGGATTGAAGTCCGGTCCATGCCTGCCGCTGCGCGTCGCCTCGATCCAGTCGGCCGGCACCACACCGCCGCCATTGTCGAGGATCAGCTGGCCGAAACGGCCGTAGTCGCGCAGCGTGGCGTTGAAGCCGCCGTCGGCGATAGCATAGCCGGCGCTGTCGACGGTGAAGCAGGCGCTTTCATCCGCCCCGAGCTTTTGCCAGAGTTCCTCCGAAACCAGTTGCGCCAGCCGCTGGCCGGTCACCCGCTCCATGATGAAGGCGAGCACGTCGGTCTCGATCGAACGGTATTCGAAGGCAGCGCCATGCGGCCGGCTTGTCTCCTTGAGCCGCAGGATCAATTCGAACATATGCGACGGCCACTCGAAGGCCGGATCGCTGCCCGGCGGCACCGGTTTCCAGCCGCTGGCGACATCAACCTGGCCGATATCGGAATAGCGGTCGGTATATTCCTCGGAAAAACGCACCCCGCTCGTCATATCGAGCACATGCTGCACGCTGGCGCCGGCCCAGCCAGTGACGCCAAGCTCCGGCAGATAGGTCGTCACCGGCAAGGCCGGGTCGATCAGGCTGCGCCCGACCAATATGCCGAACACCGAAGCGGTGACGGACTTCGCCATCGACTGCGACAAATGCAGCGTGCGGTCGGTCATGCCGTTGAAATAGCGCTCATAGGCGATCTTGCCGTCCTTGAGCACGAGGAACCCGTCCGTATAGGTCTCGTCGAGCAGCCCGGCCAGCGTCGCAGGCTGACCCGTGCTGTCGCTCACCGGCAGCGCATCGAGATCGACCTCGGCTCGCTCGAGCCGGCGGCGATGGCCATTGCCGCGCCAGACTTCGACGGTCGGCAGAATTTCGCGGATGTGCTGGAATGCCCACCGGTTCCAGGGTCCCCTGTCCCAGTCGAGCTTTGGAGGCACCATCTTGGGCGGCGAGCCCCGCATGATCGGCGGCACCGGTTCGCTGTTACGATAGGAAGTCATTTTATGCTCCGGGAAATGTCGTCCCGCGGTGTCCCGACGGTTTTTGCTTTCAGTGCGGTCGCGCCGTCCTTCATAGTTTCGGCCGGCGCGCCTTTTCTCCGTACCAGCCACCAACTGCTTTTTCATAGGCCATGCCGGCGCGGAACACATCTTCGTCGCTGTAGGTGCGGCCGACGATCTGGATGCCGGTCGGCACGCCGTTTTTCGCGTGGCCGGATGGAACCGACAGCACCGGACAGCGGCTCATCATGTTGAACGGCGTCGTCATCACCCAGCCAAGCGAGGGATTGACCAGCTTGCCGTTGATCCTGATTTCGTCCTTCGACTGGTCATGGTCGGCCGGCACTGACGGCAGCGCCGTGGTCGGGCAGATCAGCACATTGTATTTTTCGAGGAGCGGCCCAAGCGTCGTATACATGCGGCCAGCCACCTCCAGGCTGGCGACAAAATCGGTCGCCTTGGAACCCGCTCCCTCCTCGGCGAACTTGCGGGCGTAGGTCGTCATCTCGTCGGCGTGGTGGGGCAGCAGCTTCGACAGGAACGCACCGAATAAATGATTCAAATAGGCGAGCCCGGCCTCCAGGACCTCCGGTCCCCAACCTAAATCGACCTCCTCGACCTCCGCACCCAGTGAGCGGAACACGTCGAGCGCTTTCTTCGTGTTCTTCACCACTTCCGGATCGACCTCGAAGCCGCCGAGATCCATCGAATAGCCGATCTTCCAGCCCTTGATCGGCTTGAACCTGGTCGGCAGGCTTAGCTTCGGCCGGAGCGAAGCGATATCCAGAGCACTGGGACCGGTCATGACGTTCTGCAGCAGGATCGCGTCCTCGACCGTGCGTGCCAGCGGTCCGGTGTGGCAGTAGAAGTCGAGGTTGAACGGTGGGTCGTCCGGGTTGCGGCCATAGGGCGGCTTGTAGCCGACGATACCGCAGGCCGACGCCGGGATGCGGATCGAGCCGCCGATATCTGAGCCGGTGGCGATCGACGATGTGCCGGATGCGAGCGATGCGGCCGAGCCGCCCGACGAGCCTCCGGGCGTGAGCTTGGGATTCCAGGGATTGCGGGTGACACCCCACAACCTGGACCATGTATAGGCCGCGCAGGAGAATTCCGGCGTCGCCGTGCGTGCATGGACGATGCCGCCAGCTCGAATGATGCGCTCATTCATGGTCGAACTGATGTCGGCAACGAAATTCTTCATAATCAGCGAGCCGCCGGTGGTCGGCTTGCCCTTGATATAGCTTTCGTCCTTGATGCCGACGGGCAGGCCCTCCAGCGGGCCTGTCTTCTTGCCCTTGGCGTATTTCGCCTCGGCCTTCTTGGCCAGCGCCATCGCCTCGTCAAAATGCGTGTTGGTGAAAGCGTTGACCTTGTCCTTCGTCGCCTCGGCGCGCCCGATGACCGCTTCCATCAGCTCGACCGGTGAGAGCTTCTTCGCCTTGAAGCGCTTGAGCGCCTCGCTTGCCGGCATGTAGCAAAGATCGAGATCGGTCATTCCAAGCGAACTCCGGCTGCGTCCAGCCACAGGCCGGACGTCGGGTCTTGTCGAAGGTTTTGCTTTGAGGACCCGGCGCTTGCCGCCGGGTCCCACGATGCTGCGATTACTTCTGCAGCTCGGTCCATATCCTGGTGTAGAGCGCCTGGACGTCGGGCGCGCAGCTCAGCATGAATTTGCCCTTGTCGGCGAACTCGGCGGGGATGTTGACCTCCGGCGCCGTCTTCATGTCCTCAGGCATGAAGGCTTCCGACCCCTTGATGCCGTTGGCGTAGCGCGCGAAAGACGAGATCAGCGCCGCGTTTTCGGGATCCATGATGAAGTTCTGGAACAATTTGGCGTTTTCGACGTTCTTGGCGTCCTTCAGCACCGCAAGATTGTCCATCCAGATCGGATAGCCCTCCTTCGGATAGCCATAGACCATGTCCTTGTTCTGCAGGCGGGCGCGGAAGGACGCGCCGTTCCAGTCGACGCTAGCTGCGAAGTCGCCCTTGGCGAACTTCTCGACCGTGCCGTAGTCCATGGAGATCCATTTCGGCTTTGCCGCCACCAGCGCATCGCGCACCTTCTTCAGCACCTCCTTGTCGCCGGTGCAGGGCTCGCCGCCGACATATCTGATGGCGAGATGCATGACATCGGCCATTTCGGGAACGACGTTGACCTTGCCGACCAGTTCCGGCGGCGGATCCAGGAAGATGGCCGAAGTGTTGACGTCACCCTTGTAGACGGAGGTGTTGACCGTCACGCCGGTCGTTCCCCATTGCCACGGCACGGTGTATTTGCGGCCTGGATCGAAGGGAACATCGACCCATTTCGGGTCCATGTTCTTGAAGTTCTCCATCTTGCTAGGCTCTGTCTCCAACAGCAGCCCTTCCTCGATCCAGATCGGCACGAAGCTCGCAGAGGGCACCACGATGTCGAAGCCGCTGCCGCCCTGGCGGATTTTGGCGAGCGCGGTGTCGTTGGAATCGTAGTCGGTGACTGTCACCTTGACCTTGTATTTTTCCTCAAATTTCTTGATGAGGTCGGGGCTGGTGTAATTGCCCCAGTTGTAGATGTTGAGCTCGCCATCGGCGCGGGCAATACCCGCCGAGGCGAGGAGCGCGGCGCCGAGCGCCGTCGCAGCCAGTTTCCACTTCATCGTTTTTCTCCTGTTACAGCTGATATCATTCCTGATCCTTTTTCCTGCTGATGAAAAAGAAGACGGTGACGATCAATATCGAGATCAGCAGGAACACCGTCGAAATCGCGTTTATTTCCGGCGTAATAACGCGCCGGAACTGGCCGAGCATGTAAGTCGGCAACGTGTCCTGGCCGCCGGACTTGACGAACTCCGTGATGACGACATCATCCAGCGAGATGACGAAGGCCAGCATCAATCCAGCAAGGATGCCTGGCCAGAGCAGCGGAAAGGTGACGCGGCGAAAAGCCTTCCAGGGTGTCGCGTAGAGGTCGGCCGCAGCGACCTCCAACGTCAGATCCATGTTCTCAAGCCGCGCCCGGATCGGCAGATAGGCAAAGGGGATGCAAAAGGCCGTATGCGCGGCCATCAGGTAGCCCAGCCCCGAATAGCCGGTCCAGATCTTGATGCGCGAAAAGAAGATCAGCAGCGCCACCGCGGTGACGATTTCCGGCACCATCAGCGGCTGGTTGATGAAGGCGTATTTGAAGCCGAGGCCGGGATATGGCTTCGTCCGGGTCGTGGCAAGCGCGGCCATGGTGGCGACGATCGTGGCAATAGTCGCCGCGACTGAAGCAATCTGCAGCGACCGGATCGAGGCGTCGACAACCTGGTTGTTGTTCCAGGCCTGGTAGAACCAGCGCAGCGACACGCCTTCCCAGATCGCGATCGAACTGCCGGCGTTGAAGGCATAGACGACAACCGTGATGATCGGCAGGTAAAGCGCGAAGAAGCAGATCATCGCGATGGCCGTGAAGCCGGTCTGCCGGCGGATGTCGAAGCGGCTACCCATGCGTGCCGCCCTGACGCCCGGCGGAGCGGACATAGAAGAGCAGCGCGACCATCACGATCGCCATCAACGAGATCGACAGCGCCGAGCCGAGCGGCCAGTTACGGCCTTGCCCGAACTGCAGCTCGATCAGATTGCCGAGCATCATATTCTTCGAACCGCCGAGCACGCGCGGGGTGACATAGGCGCCCAGCGCCGGGATGAAGACGAGGATCGAGCCGGCGATGATGCCAGGCTTGACCAGCGGGATGATGACCCGCCTCAGCACCTGGAAGCGGTTGGCGTAGAGGTCGTAACCCGCCTCGACCAGCCGGAAGTCGATCTTTTCCATGCTGGCATAGAGCGGCAGCACCATCAGCGGCAGATAGACATAGGTCATGCCGACCATCAGCGCGAAATCGGTGAACATCATCTGGATCGGCTGGCTGATGATGCCGAGCTTGATGAGCACCGTGTTGACGATGCCCTCGTTGCGGATCACCTCCTGGATGGCGAAGGTGCGGATCAGCAGATTGGTCCAGAACGGGATGGTGATCAGGAACAGCCAGATCTCGCGCTGCCGCGCGGGCCGGGTGGCGATGAAATAGGCGGTCGGGAAGCCAAAGAGCAGCGTGAAGATCGTTGTCATGAACGACAGCTTGGCTGAACGCCAGAAGATCGACAGATGCGCGTCGGCGAAGGCCAGCGTGTCGTCGAAGATGTCACGCTGCATCAGCACCGACAGCCAGCCGTCGGTGGAGAATTTCCACACCACGTCGCCATAGGGCCCCGGCGTCAGGAACGAATAGATCACGACGATCAGTAGCGGGCCGGTCGCCGCCAGAAAGATGATGATCAGTGCCGGCGCTGACAGAAGCCAGCGATCGCGGATATCTCTGCGTTCGGCTTCCTTGGCGACTTCTTCCGCGCTCGCCATCAGTCCCTCAGCACTTGTGCGGCGTCGTTGCCGATCGAAATGCCGACCTTGTCCCCCCGCTCGAAACCGCAGCCGGCGCTGCGCGTGTTCTGCTGGCGCACGGTGAACGCCTCGCTGCTGTCCAGACGAACATGGATGTGCGTGTCGGTGCCGAAATAGACGATGTTTTCGACCGTGCCCGACAGGTCGCCCTTGCCGCTGGTCAGCTTGGCATGTTCCGGCCTGACCACCACGGTGGCATTGTCCTTCGGTTGAAAGCCCTCAGCCACGGTCGCGTCGATCGTCGCGCCGGATTTGAGCGTTGCGCGTGCCTTGCCGTTGGCCATGCCTGTTATGGCCGCGGTCAGGAAATTGGTCTCGCCGATGAAGTCGGCGACGAAGCGCTCCGCCGGCTTGTCATAGATGTCCCAAGGCGTGCCGACCTGCAGGATCCTGCCCGACGACATCACCGCGATGCGGTCCGACATGGTCAGCGCTTCTTCCTGGTCGTGGGTGACGAAGATGAAGGTGATGCCGGTCTCGTGCTGCAGCCGCTTCAGCTCGATCTGCATCTCCTTGCGCAGCTTGAAGTCGAGCGCCGACAGCGGCTCGTCGAGCAGCAGCACCTTCGGCTGCGGCGCCAGCGCCCGGGCCAGCGCCACGCGCTGCTGCTGGCCGCCCGATATCTGGCTGGTGCGGCGGCCGCTGAGCGCTTCCATCTTGACCAGCTTCAGCATCTCGGCGACCCGCGCCTTCACTTCGGCTTTGGGCTTGCCGAGCATTTCGAGGCCGAAGCCGATGTTCTCGGCCACCGTCATATGGGGGAACAGCGCATAGTTCTGGAACACGGTGTTGACCGGCCGCTTGAATGGCGGCAGCGGCGCGATGTCCTGACCATGCAGCAGTATCTCGCCGGCGCTAGGGAAATCGAAGCCGGCAATCAGCCTTAAAAGCGTCGTCTTCCCGCAGCCGGACGGACCAAGCAGCGTGAAGAACTCATTTTCGCGGATCGACACCGAAACCGTGTCGAGGGCGGCGACCTGTGACTCCCCGGTACCGAATACCTTGCGGACGCCACGAACCTCAATTGCACTTTTACCCGGTTGTTCCGGCACGATTACCCCATTCTTGCGTCCGCTCTTCAGGGCGGATCCAGTTCCCACTCGATTGTCAGCACACGGCGTGTGGCTTGGCAAGCATGCATCTGAATGTCGATTCAGAACGCAATTCCCGTGCCATCGTCATGCCTGGTAAGTGATCTTGCCGCCGCAGATCGTCGTCACTGGCCGCACCATATGCAGCGCTTCCGGCGCGGTCGCCTCGATATCGGCAGAGAGCACCACGAGATCGGCCATGAAGCCTAGCTTCAGACGGCCTTTGCGATGCTCCATGAACTCGGCATAGGCGCCTTCCACCGTGTAGCCACCGAGTGATTCATGCAGCGAGAAGCTCTGATCGGGATCATCGTCTGCCCATGGTTTGCGCAGCACTGCCGCCTGAATGCCCAGGATCGGATCGATCGGCGACACCGGCCAATCCGAGGCGAAGACGACACGCGCGCCGGCGTTCTTCAGCGTCCGCCACGCATAGCTCAGCGGCCAGCGGGCGGGCCCGATGCGCGACACCGTCGGCTCCAGCGGCAAGCCCATGCTGCCCGGCGGATGCGGCGGCTGCATCGAGGCAATGACGCCAAGCTTTGCGAAGCGCGGCACGTCGGCGGCGGTGATCACCTCGATGTGCTCGACCCGATGCCGACTGTCGCGCTTGCCGTTTTGTTTCTGTGCCGCCTCGTAGCCGTCGAGCACGGCGCGCACGGCGCCGTCGCCGATCGAGTGCACCGCAATCTGCAGCCCGCGCCTGTCGACGGCCACGGCAAGGTCGATGAATTGCTGCGGCGTGAACAGCGGCTCGCCCAGCCAATCCGGACGGTCTGCATAGGGCTCGACCATCACCGCCGTCCATGAATCGAGCACGCCGTCATAGAACACTTTGACCATGCCCGACGACAACCATTCACCCTTGTAGCGCTCGGCCATCGCCGACGCCTTGTCGAGCATGTCGAGCGTCATGAAGTTCTTGTAGTGGAACGGCACCTGCACGCGGCACAGCAAGCCGCCTTCGGCCTCGATCTCGGACAAGAGTTCGAGCTGATGCAAATTGCCGTCCATGTTTTGGATCGAGGTGATGCCATGCCTGGCACACCATTCCAGCCCGCGGCGCATGATCGCCCGGTCGGAGGCCTGCTCCGCCGGCGTCGGCCTCGGGTCCGGCTCGCCGCCGGTGGCTAGGCCGAGCCGCACGCGATCCTCGCCGGCCAGCGCGATCAGCGGCCCAAAAGCCTCGCCCTCGCGCAATTCGCCGCTGGCCAGCCCGTCGTCGCCCATGACGATCTCATTGCCCGGGCCAAGCTGCTTGCCTCTAAGCAGGCCGGCCAGTTCCAGCGCTTTGGTGTTGGCCCACATTGTGTGGTGATCGGGCGCCGCCATGACGAAGGGCCGGTCCGGCAGGATGCGGTCGAGATGACGGCGGCTGACCCGTTCGGCCGCCGACAGGATGGTGTAGTCGGCGCCTTGCGCCTGCAGGATGGGCAGGTCCGGTCGCATTGCGGCATAATGGCGCACAGCGTCGGAAAGCGCCTCGAAACCGTGGACGCCCATCAGCTGGAGATGATCGAGCTCGGCCGCGCCGCCGAAAAGATGCATATGCGCTTCGATGAAGCCGGGGACGACGGAGCCGCGGCCGGCATCGATGACGCGCGTGCCGGGGCCTTTGTGCTCCAGCACGGTCGCGCGATCTGCGATCGCAATGATTTCGCCGCCCTTGATGGCTATGGCTTCGGCACGGGGGTTATCGGGATCCATCGTCAATATGCTGGCATTCTCGACGATCAGATCGGCCGATGGCGGCATAATTTTCTCCCGTTTGAGCTTAGGCTAGCAGAGTATTGGCGTCTGGCAAGCCGTCCGCTGCTACTTGCAACAACGATCTGGAACGCCTCTTGGCGGCGCTGAAACTCTCTGCCACAAAGCAGTCCGTCAATGACAGATACGCAACTCGAAGAGCGAGCCGGGCCCGCAAGATGAAGACTGTTTTCTCCCCTCTCCACGTCGGTCATGCCGGCAACTTCGAACTCATTTCGGGCGCCATCGTGCCGGCCTTCGAGAAGCCCTCGCGCGCTGAGTTCATCCAGGCGAGGGTGGAGAGCGAAAAGCTCGGCCCGATCCTGCCACCCGACACCCACGATCTCGCTGCCGCCAGGAAGGTGCACACCAGCGACTACATCGATTTCCTGCCGACCGTGTGGCCGCTCTGGGAAGCGTCCGGCCGGACGGGCTCGGCCATCCCCTTCACCTGGCCGACGCGCGGCCTGCGCGGCGATGTGCGCCCCAGAACGATCGATGCGCTGCTTGGATTTTACTCCTTCGACGGCGGCGCCACCTTCGTCGAAGGCACCTGGGAGGCGATCAAGTCGTCCTATGACGTGGCGCTGACCGCGGCCGCCCTGGTCAAGGGCGGCGAGACGTCCGCCTTCGCGCTCTGCCGTCCGCCCGGCCATCATGCCGGCGCTGCTTTCATGGGCGGCTATTGCTACATCAACAACGCCGCCGTTGCCGCGCAATGGTTCCGCGACCAGGGCGCCAAGCGCGTCTCGATTCTCGATGTCGACTACCATCATGGCAACGGCACGCAGGAGATCTTCTACAGCCGCGACGACGTGCAGGTGCTGAACCTGCATGGCGACCCGATGACCGAATATCCGTTCTTCCTTGGCCATGCCGACGAGCGCGGTGCCGGCCCCGGCGAAGGCTTCAATCTCAATTATCCGATGCCGTTCGGCACCTCATGGGACGCTTGGAATGCTTCGCTGGAAGACGCCTGCGCGAAACTTGCGGCGTACGCTCCCGATGTCGTCGTCGTTTCGCTTGGCGTCGACACGTTCGAGAAGGACCCGATCAGCAAGTTCAAGCTGAAAAGCGGCGACTATCCCAAGATTGGCCGCCGCATCGCCAGGCTCGGCCTGCCGACGCTGTTCGTTATGGAAGGCGGCTATGCCGTCGAGGAAATCGGCATCAACGCCGTCGGCGTGCTGACCGGATTCGAGGATCGGTAACGCATGTCGACCAGAGTCTGCCCTCGGGCGTTTGATCAGAGAGAGCGCAGCGGTTTTGGGCAACGACATTCGTGGCAATTTAGTAGGCATCGGGCACAAAGTCGGCCACCTCACCGAAGCGCTCCACGCCGCCTGCAAGGACGCCCGCTGACCTGTTCCGGCGTCCGCTATCCTGTTGTTGGACCATGATCTTCTTCGAAAAGGCGTTCGCCCTTTGCAAAGTGATGCTCTACTTTGAAGGGACGGTATGAGGGACCGATTCACCGGAAGAAGACAGCATTGAAGTCGGGGAAGCATCCATGATCGACGACGAGCCGAACAGCGAACGCGTCTCGGCGCTGGCGCCGTTCCGGCACGGCATTTTCCGCGCCGTATGGTCCGCCAGTCTGGTTTCGAATTTCGGTGGTTTGATCCAGGGCGTCGGCGCCGCCTGGATGATGACGACGATCGCCACCTCGTCCTATCAGGTCGCGCTGGTCCAGGCGTCGACCACCTTGCCGATCATGCTGTTTGCGCTCGTTGCCGGTGCGATCGCCGACAGCTTCAACCGGCGCAAGGTCATGCTGATTGCCCAGACCTTCATGCTGGTCGTCTCGGTTCTGCTGACCGTGTTCACCTATCTTGGCCTGATAACGCCGTGGACGCTGCTCGCCTTCACCTTCCTGATCGACAGCGGCACGGCGCTCAACAACCCGTCATGGCAGGCGTCGGTCGGTGATATGGTGCCACGCGCCAAGCTGCCTGCGGCCGTCGCGCTCAACTCGTTAGGCTTCAACCTGACGCGCAGCGTCGGCCCGGCGATCGGCGGCATCATCGTTGCCGCCGCAGGTGCCGCCGCCGCCTTTGCCGCCAATGCATTGAGCTATGTCGGCCTTATCATAGTGCTCGCCCGCTGGAAGCCGGACCTGCCGGCCTCTACACTGCCGCGCGAGACGCTGGGCGCGGCGATGGGCGCCGGCCTGCGCTACGTCGCCATGTCGCCCAATATCGGCAAGGTGCTGGTCAGGGGTGCGGCTTTCGGCTTCAGCGCCGGCGCGGTTCTGGCGTTGCTACCGCTGGTGGCGCGCGACGTCGTCAAGGGCGATGCCTTGACCTACGGCATCATGCTCGGCGCGTTCGGCATCGGCGCGGTCGGCGGCGCGCTGATCAGCGTCCGGCTGAGGCAGATCCTGTCCAGCGAGACGATGGTGCGCATGGCATTCGCCGGCTTCGCGCTCTGCGCCTTCAATGCCGCCGTCAGCGACCACGCCTGGCAGACGTCGCTCGGGCTGCTCATCGGCGGCGCCTGCTGGGTGATCGCGCTGTCGCATTTCAACGTCACGGTGCAGATGTCTACGCCGCGCTGGGTGGTCGGCCGGGTGCTGTCGGTCTATCAGACGGCGACCTTCGGCGGCATCGCGCTCGGCAGCTGGATTTGGGGTGTCGTCGCCGATGCGCATGGCGCCGAATTCGCGCTGATCGCGGCTGCTGTCGCGATGCTGGCGGGCGTCGCGATCGGCCTCTTGCTGCCCTTGCCGCAGCAGGCGGTGCTCAATCTCGATCCGACCAACCGTTTCAAGGAGCCGCATCTTGCGCTCGACCTCAAGCTGCGCAGCGGCCCCATCGCTATCATGATCGAGTACATCATCCGCGAGGAGGACGTGCCGGAATTCCTAGCCACCATGGCCGAACGCGGCCGCATCCGACGCCGTGACGGCGCCCGCAACTGGACGCTGGCGCGCGATCTCGAAAATCCCGCAATATGGATCGAGCACTATCACACGCCGACATGGCTCGAATACATCCGCCACAATAAGCGGGCCACCCATGCCGACGCCGTTATCGGCGAGCGCGTGCGCGCGCTACACAGCGGCGACGAGCCGCCGCGCGTCCGCCGCATGATCGAGCGTCCGACAACCGCCGGCACGGCGATCGTCATGCCGAAAGGCCCGATCGAGCACTAAGCGGCAGCCCACCCTGCGCGTTAGGATGCAGCGCGCAGGCTCGTACGGACACGCCGCCTGCTTGTAGCGCGGGCCTTCTCCGCCACGACACCGGTGATCTCGACCACGCCGTCCTCACGCGGTCTGGCGTTTGTGACCTTGTGGAGACGCTCATAGGGCAACAGTTCCTTGACCCGAGCATCGAGCAACGCGACTTCGGCTCGCAGGTCCTCGCATTCCTGCCTCTGGACATCGAACTGTATCTGCTCGGATGCCTGCTGCAGGGAAAGCTGCGAAAAATTCGCGTTCACGGTCGAAAGGTTCATCTTGTCGTTTTCGTTCTCCTTTCTGAGAGCAGACAACCTTTCCTCCGCGATTTGCTTTTCGGCCACAGCGTCGCTCCATTGAGCCTTGAGCTTGGCGATCTCGCTGGCGGCTTCACTGTTCTCGTTCAAGGCAACCTCCAATCGCGATTGGAGGTTCCGAATTTCGGAACGCAGGCCGCCGATCTCCGTGAAACCACGCGCTCGCTCGGCTTCCCTGTCACCTTCCATGATACGGGCCGCTTCCGTCATTTCCGACAGCTTCGCTTGCGCGACATCGAGCGATTTCTGCAGCCGCATTTCCTCTTTCTCGCTCTTGCCAAGCGCAGCCAGCACTTCCGAAAGTCGCGCCGTCTCATTGGCATGAATCGTCGAGAGTTCATCCAGCCTGTGCCGCGCCTCAACTTCCCGTTTCAGCGCCTTGTCGAGGTCGATCGACAGGCTGACATGTTTTTCCCGCAGTATCTCGTTCTCGCGCGAGCATCTGTTGGCCTCGGCCGTTCTGGCCGAAAGCGTTGTGACGAGGTCACCGAACTCGGCTTCGCGCTCTGCGCTCGCATTGCCTGCCACGACGAGTTCCAGCCTTGCTGCAGCCAGCGCACGGCGAAGTGCCTCCTTGTCCTCGATCAGGCCTGTCTCGCGCTGCTGCAGGGCCTCGACAGCGCTTTCACGCTCGCGCTGCTTTCTGGTGGCATCGTGGAGTTGCTCCGACAGCACTCTTTGCTGGGTGGTCAGGCCGACATTTGCCAGTTCCAGTTCGTTGGCGCGAAGAATGTCCCCGTGAAGCAGCTTCAGGAATTCGCCTGTCAGATGATGCGAGGTCGCGATCTCCGACAGTTTCGTATTGATCTCCTCCAGATACTCCCGCGCATCGTCAAAGAGCCCATCGACGGCATTTAACGCAGCCAGTCGGGTTTGTGTGTGGGAGGTCAGGCGTCGAGCGGTGCCAGCGTCGTCCTCGGGCTGAGAGTTGTCATTCTTTGCCGCGAGATTCTCATCCGGGACGGCCTCCAACGGCGACTGGTCGTCTAGGTTGAGGCACTCATCGAACGCGTCCGCCAAATCGGCTTCAAGCTCCTTGAATGCTCTGTCCACCTTCTCGGCGCGCTTCATCAGACTTTTGATTCTCATGACTGAACCTCCCCCTCGTGTAGCGCCATCATGGGGTCTTGATCCTCGCCTCCCGGATACGGGTTCATCCTATCTCCCCTGACGCGGTCGACGCGTGAGATGACCGCTCTAGAATCTGCTGTCATGGCCCGTTTACCCACTCTGAGCGCAGGGGCCGAGTCCACGCTAGGGACAGGCTCGGCCACTGTCCTCGTCTGTTTGAATGACGCAAACCGTGTAAGTGCCCTGATTGTAGCCGGCTTTGGAAACAACCCACCGGAGGAACGTCCGCCAGAGTTCCAGATTGACCGCCGCGACCATCGTCGTGCTCCCTTGTTGTTCACGACGTGACATGCCGGCCGAGCTGCTCGGTAAGCCTAGCCCTCGCCCGACAGGTCCCGCCTCGCCTTGTCGAGCTCCTCGGCATAGCGCCGCATCAGATGGCCTTCGGTCAGCAGCCCGACGACGACGCGGTCGTCGTCCGCTATCGCGAGAGGACGCGAATACGACTCTGAAACTCCCCACGATCGACATAACATCCGCGCAAATGTCGCCGCCCCGTGTTCGGATTGAACGATTGGCGGCCGTGCAGCACCCGGCGATTGTCGAACACCGCCATTTCGCCGGCCTTGAGGCGGTAGGCTATTTGGAAACGCGAGCCGCGGATCATCATCATCAGCTTGCGATAGGCCGCGTAAAAGGGCGCGCAAATGTCGGAGGGAAGGTCGATGACATCGACAAGATGGGCGTTGAACCGTAACTCTGTCACTTCTCCATCGCGTCGCGTTACGATCACAGGAAACCTACCGCGCAGATCGTAGTTTTCGTCGTGAAAACGATAGGGTATCTCGACCTCGCACAAGAGACGGTAGGCTTCAGGATCTTCCGCCTGTAACGCGGCCACGATCGCAAACCCATCGGCAAAGACCGATCCACCGCCTTCAGCTTCGTTCGCGATACAATGAAGGAATTGATAGCCGGGCGGCACCTCCTGGTTCGCAAGATCGGTGTGTAACGGCAGGGCGACCGGCGTATAGGCCAGGTTGTTCGGTTTCGGCATCGACACGACCTCGAACATGGTGCCGAAATTTGTCTGGCGCAGGAACCCTATCCGCTCGGCCGCGCGCCGCCCGGCGTCGGGATCATCGTCAAGCCCATCGACGATGGAGAGCCCGTATGCAGCCGTTGCCTTCAGCCAGGCGAGCAGATCGGCATCGCTTTGCAAGATGTCTCCGGCGGAGTGACGCGGTATGGTTTCAAGATCGATCGAGCCGTCCCAGAGTTTTGGAGCGATGTCAGCCGGATCGTTTCTCTTTCTGCCCGGACGATAGGATTCAAAGAACTGGCCCGGGAATTCCTCCTCAGCCTGGTCGTTCAACCAGACAATGCTCACAGTGCCGCCTCTGTCTTGCACGCTGATCGGTCTGAGTGAGGGCTCCACCCTGGTCAGGTCGAATATCCGCTCTTCGGTCTGCGGGTGAAACGCCGATGGCGCATTGTCCTTTAGCCAGAGCCAAGGATAGCAGACTGTTTCGCCTGACGAGAAAGTTACGGCAAGCGCGGTCTCCCGGGCTTCCACGGAAAGCATGGTATTCATGACGGTGTCTCTCTGAACACAGAATTTGATTTTCAGCTCGGATCAGGCCCGCAGGCCATCAACCCAACGGTGGTGGCCACCACAAGCTCGGCTTCCCATAGCGATGGGATCCGGGATTTCTGTTCGGTTCTTCGAGCACTCGATCTCCAGGTAGAAACCTGATTCAAGCAACATGGCGATGGTAGCGGTCATTTGCCGGCAGTGTCCAGCTAAATGCAATGGGACCGCCATCCCCCTCTGGGCTGGCCTCGCGGACAGCCCGGCTTCACTGCGGCGATAAAACCCATCTTCATCTCGGGGAACCGCGTTGACGTAAACGTCAACCCAAAGCTATATGCGCCAGCGACCGTGATCGCGAAATGCGCAAGACGGCGACTTCGGCCGGACCGAAGTGCCAATGTGCGACAAACGCAACGAGACGAGGAGAACGGCCATGGGCGTTCAGGAAATTGCCGACAAGATCAGCGCGCGCGTGGCGAGTGCCGGGTTCGATCGTTCCCTGAAATTCGATACCGGCGGCGACGGTGTCATCGTCATCGACGGCGCTAATGTCTCGACCACCGACGCGCCGGCCGACTGCACCATAAAGCTTTCGCTCGACGATCTGGAGTCGCTGATCGCAGGCGATCTCAACCCGACCATGGCGTTCATGTCCGGCAAGATAAAGGTCGAAGGCGACATGAGCGTCGCCATGGCGCTGAGCCAGTTGATCGGCTGATCCACTCCAATCCGGGATGAAAAGAAGACGCCGCCCGATGGGCGGCGGCTTGTTTCCGATCCGTCAGGCCGCGAGCGGCAGCCGCTGTGCCTTCAGCTTGCGCCCTGCCGCCTTCAGCGTGCCCTGCGCGTCGGCGAGCGCGCCTTCCACCAGTTCCAGCGCCAGCAAGCGGTGCCGTTCGTAAGGTCCCGGCATGGCCAGCGAGCCGGTCTTCTCGGCCGAGAACCCGAAGCGATCGTAATAGGGCGCATCGCCGACCAGCAGGATCGCCGCATGGCCGAGACGCGCGGCTTCAGTGATTGCATGGCGCATCAGCGCCGAGCCGATGCCGGCATTCTTGATAGTGGGATCGACGGCGAGCGGGCCAAGCAGAAGCGCTGGCCGACCGCCCTCGCCCAGCACGACATCCCATAGCCGCACCGTGCCACTCACAGCGCCCGAAGCATCGTGCGCGACAAAGGCCAGGCCTTCCGAAGGCCGACGGCCGCGCCGCAGCTTTTCCGACGATTTTTTCCTGCGCTTCGGCCCCATGGCGCGATCGAGCAAAGCCTCGCGCGCCGGAACGTCGGCAGCGGTCTCGGCGGTGATGGCAAAAGCACCAGCAATCTCCCCCCTCGAGGGGGAGATGTCGCCAAAGGCGACAGAGGGGGTCGCCGCGCGTGAAGCGCCGACGCCGTGCGGTCCAAGAGAGGTCGCGTCAGCCGGACCGACCCCCTCTGGCCTGCCGGCCATCTCCCCCTCGAGGGGGGAGATTCCGCGCGCAGCGTCTTCAACAATGAAATCTACAATTTCCATTTCCGCGATCCTTCACGAGCGGATTGTTCCACAGGCGAGCCCGGGCGGGCGACAGGCGCCCACCTGGGATGATCTGAGCGGTTCTTTCGAACCGTCAGATCACGTAGGATCGGAGAGGCTCGAAGCCGTTGAAGGCGACCGAGGCGTAGGTCGTGGTGTACGCGCCGGTGCCCTCGATCAGCACCTCGTCGCCGATGGTCAGCGACAAGGGCAGCGGATACGGCGTCTTCTCGTACATCACGTCGGCCGAATCGCAGGTCGGGCCGGCGAGCACGCACGGTGCGGTCTCGGTGCCGTCATGCGCGGTGACGATCGGGTAGCGGATCGCCTCGTCCATCGTCTCGGCGAGACCGCCGAACTTGCCGATGTCGAGGAACACCCAGCGCACATTGTCGTTGTCGGCCTTCTTCGAGATCAGCACGACTTCCGACTTGATGACGCCGGCATTGCCGACCATGCCACGGCCCGGTTCGATGATGGTTTCCGGGATGGCGTTGCCGAAGTGCTTGCGCAGCGCCGAGAAGATCGCCTGGCCATAGGCCTGTGCCACCGGCACATCCCTGAGATAACGGGTCGGGAACCCGCCGCCCATATTGACCATCTTGAGCACGATGCCTTCCTCGGCGAGCGCCGCGAACACCTTCTTGGCATCGCCGAGCGCACGGTCCCAGGCAGTCAGGTCGGTCTGCTGCGAGCCGACATGAAACGACACGCCATAGGCGTCGAGGCCGAGCGTCCTGGCACGACGCAGCACATCGACCGCCATCGCCGGCACGCAGCCGAACTTGCGCGACAGCGGCCATTCGGCGCCTTCGCCGTCGGTCAGCACGCGGCAGAACACACGGGCGCCGGGCGCAACGCGGGCGATCTTGTCGACCTCCTCGACGCAGTCCACTGCGAACAGCCGGATACCGAGCTGATAGGCGCGCTGGATGTCGCGCTCCTTCTTGATGGTGTTGCCGAAGGAGATGCGGTCCGCCGGCGCACCGGCGTCCATCGCCATCTCGACTTCGGCAACGGAAGCGGTGTCGAAGGACGAGCCCATCGCAGCAAGCAGGCGCAGGATTTCCGGCGCCGGGTTTGCTTTCACCGCATAGTAGATTTTCGAATCGGGAAGCGCCTTCTCGAAGGCGCGAAAATTGTCGCGCACGACATCGAGATCGACGACGAGGCATGGGCCGTTCGGACGTCGGGTGGCGAGGAAATCAAGGATGCGCTGGGTAGCCATCGGGGTCTCTCCATCAGCGCCTTTCGGCGCGCACAAAGGCTGCGGGACGCGGGTCATCGACCTCGCGAACACGCGGTGGACAAAGGCGGGACGTCAAATCCATGGAACCAGCCGGTGGAGACCCCGGAACCATGAAACGCCGTCTCGCGGCGGTGAACCTTGGCCTTGCCCGGCCTCGGTTCGCTTTGTCTGCCTTGGCTTGGATGGGAGACCCGTCCGCACTGCCGGCAATGAAGGTGTGCCTCTTCAGTAACCCCGGTCTTTGGACGACCGGCAGAACACCAGAAAGGCCCGCACCGTCGTTGCTTCAAGGTGTCCTCGGTCTGGCGGTTGGCCGCTAAACCGACTGGAGGGGTTGGCTCCAGTTACCTTACCGATATCCCTCACCATTTTGAGGATCGGCGGACACCCACAGGCACGTGCGACTTTGGGCAAGCGCGATATAAGGTCGAAGGATTTCACAATCAATAAAAATCGTACGTCAGGTTGTAAAATTCCTAGCATCGAACAATGTTGCAACAGCTGTATCCGGATATCGAACGAATGACAGGCACTCGTGGCCCCCTGAACGCTTTTCTCGACCTAGACGATATCCCTGTATCCAATGCGCAATCCGGCCCGCTTGCCGGCCTGCGGCTGGCCGTCAAGGATATTTACGACGTGGCCGGCTACCGCACCGGCTGCGGCAATCCGCAGAAATACCAGGAGGTTTCACCCGCCCCCGCGACAGCGCCGGCCGTTCGGGCGCTGCTTGATTCGGGCGCGCGCTTCGTCGGCAAGACGCAAACGGATGAACTGGCCTTCTCCCTGATGGGGCTGAACGCGCATTTTCCGGCGCCGGTCAATCCGGCCGCACCCGACCGCATCACCGGTGGCTCGTCCTCCGGTTCCGCTGCTGCGGTCGCCGGCGGGCTGGCCGACATCGCCGCCGGATCCGACACCGGCGGCTCGATCCGCGCCCCGGCAAGTTTCTGTGGCTTGATCGGCCTCAGGGTCACGCATGGCCGCATTTCGCTCGATGGCACCATGCCGCTGGCCCCCTCCCTCGATACGTTCGGGTGGTTTGCCAAGGACATGACCACCTATGACAAGGTCGGCGCGGTGCTGCTCGGCGACGATCCGCATCGCCACGAATTGCAGCGCCCCCTCGCCCTTGATGCGCTGGACGGGCTCGTTCTCGGCCCGCAGGGAGCCGATGAATATCGCGGCATGGTCCAGCATGTCACTTCGGTGACGGGCGCGCCGCGGATCATCGCGCCGCTCTCGCATTCGACCGACGATCTCTACTGGTGCTTCCGCAAGCTGCAAGGATACGAGGCCTGGCAAAATCATGGTGCCTGGATCTCGCAGAAAAACCGGATGCTAGGCCCCGGCGTCAAGGAACGCTTCGAGCATGGCGCAACCATCGACGCCGCAACGGCGCGACATGAAACGCAGCGCCGCGACGCCTTCCGTCTCGAACTTGCCGAGCGTCTTGGCGATGACGGCGTTCTTGTGCTGCCGACCGTTCCTGACGCCGCCCCGCTCAAGGCTGCTTCCTTCGACGATTTACAGGCGTACCGTGAACGCGCGCTGAGACTGTTGTGTCTTTCCGGCCTGTCGGGCTTTCCGCAAATCACCCTACCGCTAGGCCAGCTCGACGGCGCTCCATTCGGCCTGTCGCTGCTTGGACCGAAGAACAGCGACCGGCGGCTGATGGCGCTCGCCGCGCGCATCCTCTCAGCCCGCCAAAGGAGCGCATGACATGGACACGCTGACCCGCATGCGCGCCTTCATCGACGTGGTCGAGGCCGAAGGTTTTTCGGCAGCGGCGCGCAAGATCGGGCGCTCCAAGGCGCTGCTGTCCAAATATGTGCGCGAGCTGGAGGACGAGCTCGGTGCGCTGCTGCTTAACCGCACCACGCGGCAGTTCTCGATGACGGAGGCCGGCCATACCTATTACCGGCGCGCCTCGGAAATTGTGCGTGAGGTCGACAGCCTGGCCGATGCGGTGCGCGAATCCTCCGGCGACGTTCGCGGCAGGATCAAGCTTTCAGCGCCGCGCACCTTTGCTGACGCACCGATCGGCCAATCGCTGATCGACTTCGCCAAGCAGCATCCCGACATCGTGCTCGACATCCATCTCGACGACCGCTTCGTCGATCTGGTCGAGGAAGGTTTCGATCTCGCCGTGCGCATTTCGCGGCTGGAAAACTCCTCGCTGATCGCGAGGCGTCTGGCGCCGTTTTCGGTGCGCCTCTGCGCATCTCCCGAGCTGATCGCCAAGCATGGCATGCCGGTGCGGCCGCAGGACCTTGGCCGCGTGCCCTGCATCATAGACACCAATGGCCGCTGGCTGACCAACTGGCCGTTCAAGGGCGACAGTGGCGATACGGTAACCGTCTCGGTCTCCGGTCCGATCGAGGTCAACAGTCCGATGGCCGCAAGAGCCGCCGCGGTGGCTGGATTGGGATTTTCCATCCTGCCCGATTTCATCGCCGCTCCCGACATCGAAAGCGGCCGGCTGGTGACTGTGCTGGATGACCGCATCCTTTCGGGTAGCGGCATTTTCGCAGTCTATCCGCACCGGCGCTATTTGCCTGCCAAGGTTCGCGTTTTTGTCGATTTCCTGGTGCAGTGGTTCAAGACGAATGACAGCGCATGAGCTTTCAGCCGCCTGGCGGTCCCATTTTCGCCCCCTTTCTGGTAACTCTCGATATTTACCGAAGTCGATGGAATCGCGACCGAGAATGCATCTGAAACGGCAAGCAATCATGATGGCTTCGGCCATGGCGGCGACATTTGCCATGGTCGTGCCGGCCGAAGTGCATCCCCACGTCTTCGCCGAGGCCCGCCTCGAAGTGGTTCTCAGCCCGGATCACCAAAGTGTGAAGGCGTTGCGCCATCTCTGGCGCTTCGACGATTTGTTTTCGAGCACGGTGATGATGGAATTCGACAAGAATTCTGACCTGAAGCTCGACGACAAGGAGCTGAAGGAAGTCGCCGACACCGTCCATGCTTCGCTGGCGGAGTTCAATTATTTCCAACTCGCCCCCGGACGGAAAGGACGAGCCGATGAGCCCACCGCCGCAGCTGATGGCCAATTTCGAGAACGACCAACTCATCATCCTGTTCGAATCCGAACCGAAGGCGCCGATGAAGCTGGCCGGCAAGATCGATATCGGCGTCTACGACCCGACCTTCTACACGGCGATCGATTTCACCGAGGATGCCAATCTGCAGGTCGATGGCATGCCGTCGAAATGCACGAGCAAAGTCGTTCGTCCGAACCCCGACGAGGCGATCGCCGAGAACCAGAAGACCCTGACGGACGCCTTCTTCAACGATCCGACAGGCACCGATATGAGCAAGATCTTTGCGACCAAGCTTGAAATGAACTGTCAGCCAGAAGGATAATCCGGTGACGAAACCGTCCCTGCGTTTGGCTTTCGGCCTTTTGGCCGTCGCCCTTGCGATGACGCATTTCCTCGGCGCCGCCCACGCCCAGAGCTCGCTCGGCATCGGCACCAATGACGGGATAGCTCCCACCACCGGCCCGTTCGCCCATGTCCTGATGTGGATCAATCTGCGCCAGCAGGAATTCTACCGCGCGCTTGCCGGCGCGATGAAGGCGATGCGCGAGGACGGCAGCAAGTTGTGGCTGCTGATCGGCCTGTCCTTCGCCTATGGCATTTTCCATGCCGCCGGCCCCGGTCACGGGAAGGCGGTGATCTCGTCCTACATGGTGGCGAACGAAGTCGCGCTCAAGCGCGGCATCATGCTGTCCTTCGTCTCGGCCCTGCTGCAGGCGCTGACGGCGATCCTCGTGATGATGCTCGCCTACTTCGTCTTGCGCGGCACCGCTATATCGATGACCGATGCGGCATGGTTCCTCGAAATCATGAGCTATGTCTTCGTCACCCTGTTCGGCGCCTGGCTTTTGTGGCGCAAGGCCGGCCCTGCCGTCCTTCGCCTGTTCGGCGCGAGCCCTCCCTACAGCCTCTCGGCGGCCCATGCCGGCCATTCGCACGCAGGCCACGCACATTCCGTGCATGCTCATTCGCAACATTCCCATGCGCTTCGCGCACATGCCGGCCGCGACGATGATGCGCATGACCATGATCACGGCACGCACAACCATCACCATGGCCATGGCCATGGCGGGCACGATCATCATCACAATGCGGCGGGCGAAGTCTGCGAGACGTGCGGACATTCACACGCGCCCGACCCGGCGCTGCTTTCCGGCGACCGCTTCGACTGGCGCACCGCCTGGACGGCGGTGGCGGCCGTCGGTATCCGGCCCTGCTCTGGCGCACTGATCGTGCTGAGCTTCGCCATGCTCAACGGGCTGTGGTTCGGCGGCATCCTGTCGGTGCTGGCCATGGCACTCGGCACGGCGATCACGGTCTCGGTCCTGGCGACGCTGGCGGTGACGGCCAAGAACTGGGCGGTCTATTTCGCCGGCGACGGCCGCATGGGCAACCGCATCCATTCGATCGTCGAGATCGGCGGCGCAGCCTTCGTCTTCCTGTTCGGGCTGCTGCTGCTTTCGGCGAGCCTGACAACTGGCGGATGACGGCTTTGCGTGTCCGATTGGACGCGCAGCGCTCTAGCTTGCGATCTTGCCGTCCAGCTCGTCCTCAATATGGGCGCGGATGATTTCATCGAAGCTCTTTTCGGCGGCAAAGCCAAGCTCCCTCGACCGCCGCGCCTCGAACCGTGTCGGCCAGCCCTTCACGATCGCCCAGATCGTGTCGTCGGGCTCCTCGCGGATCAGGTTCATCGCCTTGGCGCCGGCAATGCGCTCCAATGCCTCGATCTGCTCGCCGACCGTGACGGCGACGCCGGGCATCGTCAGATTGCGGCGCGGCCCGACGGCGCTGCCGTCGATCCCTGCTGCGTGGATCAAAAAATTCACCGCCGAGCGCGGGCTGGCGTGGGTGTGCACGACAGAGCGCGGCACCGGCAATATCGCTTCCTGGCCGCTTAACGGCTCGCGGATGATACCGGAAAAAAAGCCGGAGGCTGCCTTGTTCGGCTTTCCCGGCCTGACGCAAATGGTCGGCAGCCTGATCCCGATGCCGTCGAAGAAACCGCGCCGTGTGTAATCGGCCAAGAGGGCTTCGCCCATCAGCTTCTGCGTGCCGTAGGAGGTCAATGGCGTCGGGTGGAATTCGTCGGGGATGACATCCGGGAACGGCGCGCCGAACACGGCGATCGACGAGGTGAAGACGACGCGCGGCGCAAACCCCGCCAGCCTTACGGCATCGAACAGCGCCCTTGTGCCGTCGAGATTGACGCGATAGCCGAGATCGAAATTGGCCTCCGCCTCGCCCGACACGACGCCCGCGAGATGGAAGATCACGTCCGGCCGCAACGCGACCAGCCTTTCCGTCGCGCTCGGCGCAGCAAGATCGCCGGTATGGATAGCAACATCGACGTCTTCCAGGACCGGCGCCTGTGGCGGCACGATATCGTGAAGGTCGAGCGCGGCGATCTTCCGGCCGCTGAGCGTTCCGTCCTTCGCCAGCCGGGCGATGAGCTTGCGGCCGACCATGCCTGCCGCACCGGTTATCAGGATACGCATATCATTTTCCTCTTTTGCGCTGGCTGCGACCGCGCAGCCAAAACACGACGAAGATGGCCACCATGAAGACAGCGGCAATAGCAGCGGCAAGAATGGTCGAGACGCGGCCGACCGCCAGCATCACGGTTGGCAAATAGTAGGCGGCGATGCCGAACAGGATCAGCACCCAGAGGGCGCCTATTGCCGCATTGCGCGTGTCGCGGTCCATCAAGTGGTCCCGACGCTGCGGAAATTCATCAATTTGGTTACCAATGCCATGGAACTCCCGGTGTCAGTGATAGTGGCCATGATGCGGAGCCACATTGTGCGCATGGTCGTGCTCGCCGTGGTGCTCATCATGGCTGTCGGCGCATTGGCCGAATTCCGGTTCTACGGTGGCGTGGGCAATTCCATGCTCGGCGGCAAGCCGCTTCTTGATGGCGCTGACCGCTTTGTGGGCATCGACGCCATCGTTGAGGCAGGCATGCAAGGTCGCCATGTTGCTTGACCCGTCAAGCGACCAGACATGCATGTGATGGACCTCGCGCACGCCCTTGATTGTCCCCTCTATGTCCCTGGCGATCAGGTCGCGATCGAGGCTCGCCGGCACGCCTTCGAGCAGGACATGGGCTGCTTCGCGCATCAGCGACCAGGCCGTAGACAGGATCAGCAGCGAGACAAGGACTGACAGGATTGGATCGATAGGCGTCCAGCCCGTCGCCAGGATGATCAGGGCAGCTATGATCGCCGCCGCCGAGCCGAGCAGATCGCCGAGCACGTGCAGGATGGCGCCGCGCATGTTCAGGCTGTCGCGGTCGCCGCCATGCAGCACGAAGAAGGAGCCGATATTAACCAGCAGACCGGCGATCGCAACGACCAGCATCGGCCCGCCGAGCACGGGCGCAGGCGTCAGCAGGCGTTCCCAAGCCTCATAGATGATCCACAGTGCAATGGCGAAGATTGCGATGCCGTTGGTATAGGCGACCAGCGTCTTGACCCGGCCAAAACCGTAGGTGAGGCGAACCGTGGCCGGGCGGCCGGCCAGATGAAAAGCATACCAGGCAAGGCCGAGCGCGATACAGTCGGCGAGCATGTGGCCGGCATCCGCCAGCAGCGCCAGCGATCCCGTGAGGAGACCGCCAAGCGCTTCCACGACCATGAAGCCGGCGGTCAGGCAGGCCGCGATCAGCACCCGTTTCTTGTCGGTAGAGCCGTGCACATGACCGGCGCCGTGGCTGTGGTCGTGCCCCTGCGAACCGTGATCATGGGTATGCGCCATTCACGAACTCCCGCTACGCACCGAACTCGGCACGGAAATCCTCGAGCCGTCGCTTCTGCCGGCCGTCGCCCTCGAAATTGGCCGGATCGAGCCATGCCTCATAGGCTCTGCGCAATGCCGGCCACTCCTTGTCGATGATCGAGTACCACGCGGTATCGCGGTTTTCGCCCTTGACCACAAGATGCTGGCGAAAAATGCCCTCGAACTTGAAGCCGAAACGTTCCGCCGCGCGCTTCGACGGCTCGTTACGGTTGTTGCATTTCCATTCGTAGCGGCGATAGCCAAGCTCGTCGAAGATGTATTTCATGAACAGGAACTGCGCTTCCGTCGCCGCCGGCTTGCGCGAGATCAGCGGACCCCAATAGATGTTGCCGATCTCGATCACGCCATAGGCCGGATCGATGCGCATCAGCGTCTGGCGCCCGGCAATTTTTCCGCTGGCCTTGTCGATGACGGTGAAGAACAGCGGATCTTCGCTGGCTTCGGCCTTGTCCAGCCAAGGCTGGAAGGCGGCACGGGTCTGCGGTGGGTAGTCAGGCAGCCAGGCGAAGCGGCCATCCACGTCGGGCACCGAGGATGCTTCAAACAAGCCGTCGCCGTGCTTTTCCGCGTTGAGCGGTTCAAGCCTGACGTAGCGCCCCTCCAGGACTTTGCGTTCGGGCCGCGGGCGCGGTTGCCAATTCTTGAGATTTTCCGACACCCAAAGCTCCAATCCGTTTGACTTTTGCGAAAGGACGCTCACAAAAACGCTCGCTCGGTGAAAGAACCACACGGACGGGAAAAATGCTCCACACGATTTCGGCCTTCGACCGTCTTGGCGAGGAAAATGCCTTCGCGGTGCTGGCGCGTGCCACCGCGCTTGCCCATCAGGGCCGCGATATCGTCAATCTCGGCATCGGCCAGCCCGACTTCAAGACGCCGCAGCACATCGTCGAGGCAGCGATCAAGGCGCTGCGCGACGGCCATCACGGCTACACGCCGGCCAACGGCCTACTGGGGACACGCGAAGCGGTCGTGCGCCGCACGCTGACCACCACCGGCGTCGAGGTGTCGCCTGAGTCGGTGATGATCCTGCCCGGCGGCAAGCCGACCATGTTCGCCGCGATCCTGATGTTCGGCGAACCGGGCGCTGAAATTCTCTATCCCGATCCCGGCTTTCCCATCTATCGCTCGATGATCGAGTTCACCGGCGCCACCCCGGTACCGGTGCCAATGCGCGAGGAGAACGGCTTTGCCTTCTCGGCGCAGGAGACGCTGGCACTGATCACGCCGAAGACCAGGCTGCTCATCCTCAATTCACCGGCCAACCCGACCGGCGGGGTCACCCCCCGCGCCGAGATCGAGAAGCTGGTCAAGGGACTGGAAGCGCACCCCGACGTCGCTATCCTCTCCGACGAAATCTACGACGTGATGACCTATGACGGCGAGACGCACTGCTCGCTGCTCAATTTTCCCGAAATCCGCGACCGGCTGATCGTGCTCAACGGCTGGTCGAAGACCTGGGCGATGACCGGCTGGCGCATGGGCTGGTCTATCTGGCCGAATGGTGACAAGGGCGCCCACCTCTACGACAAGGTGCGCAAGCTGGCAGTCAATTGCTGGTCCTGCGTCAATGCGCCGAGCCAATATGCCGGCATCGCGGCCATCGACGGCCCGCAGGACGACGTCGACGAGATGATGCGTGCCTTCGACCGCCGCAGGAAGGTCGTGGTCGAGGGGCTGAACGCTTTGCCTGGCGTTTCCTGCATCACGCCGAAGGGCGCGTTCTATGCCTTCCCCAACGTTTCGAAGACCGGCTGGAAGGCCAAGAAGCTGGCGTCCGCCCTGCTCGAGGATGCCGGCGTGGCGCTGATCGGCGGACCTGATTTCGGCATTCTCGGCGAGGGCTATATCAGGCTGTCCTACGCCAACTCCGAAGAGAACATCCAGCGCGCGCTGGAGCGGATCGAGACGTTTCTGGGCAAATGAGGACAAGCGCATCCCCAGGGAAAATCGGAATCGATTTTCCCTGGGGATCATGCGCAAATCAAAGTGCCACAGCGCTCTTTGCGCGTTCGGCGATAGAATTCACGACCGAAGAAAGGTGACGTCAGATGTTTTATGCCATCCTCGCCTATCACGTGGAAGAAGCGATCACGGCGCTGACGCCGCAGGAGGATGCGGCGTTGATGACCGATCTGCTCCAGATCAACGAGCGGCTATACCGGGAAGGCACCCTTGGCCCGGCGGCGCGGCTCGGGGCGACACAAGACGCGTGTACCTTGCGCGGGCCGGGCGCCGGAATGGTCATTGACGGACCCTTCGCCGAGACCAAGGAGCAATTGTTGGGACTCTACGTCGTCGACTGCGCCACGCCTGATGCCGCGATCGCGATTGCACGCGACCTTCGTCGCGTCAATCCGACCGCCGTCTACGAAATCCGCCCCATCTCGCTATATCTTCCCGGCGTGCCGCTTTCGGTCACGCAGTCCTAGAGCGGCTGCTCACCCTCGCCCGACGTACGGCATTTTCGTCGCCATAACGGTCATGAACAGCACATTGGCGTCGAGCGGCAGGCTGGCCATATGAACGACGGCATCGGCGACGCGCTCGACGTCCATCACCGCTTCGGCGGCGATGGAGCCATTGGCCTGCGGCACCCCGACCGTCATAGCCTGCGCCATGTCGGTCAAGGCGTTGCCGATGTCGATCTGGCCGCAGGCGATGTCATAAGGCCGGCCGTCCAGCGCCAGCGTCTTGGTCAGCCCGGTAATGGCGTGCTTGGTCGCGGTATAAGGCACCGAGCCCGGCCGCGGCGCGTAGGCCGAGACCGAGCCGTTGTTGATGATGCGGCCACCCATCGGCCGCTGCCTGCGCATGGCGCCAAAGGCGGCGCGGGCGCACAGGAACGAGCCGGTGAGATTGACCCCGACGATGTCGTTCCACACCTCGACGGGGATCTCGTCGATCAACGTCGACTTGTAGCTCGTGCCGGCATTGTTGAAGAGCAGATCGACACGACCGAAAGCCGCCGCCACCGTCTCGAACATCTCGTCGACCTGATCGGCCTTGCTGATGTCGCAGGCAACCGCCAGCGCCTTGGCTTGTGTCGATCCGGCCTCGGTGATCGCCTCTTTCAGCACCGGTTTGCGGCGTCCGCAGAACACCGTGTTCCAGCCGGCCTTGAGCAGCGCCGTGGCAACGCTTTTGCCGATGCCCGTGCCGGCGCCGGTGACGATGGCGGTTTTGTAGTCTGTCATAACTGTTCTCCTACAGCGCCGGGTGCCCGCAAAGGACGCTATAGCACCTTGATTTTGAGCAATTTGATTTTGCGCATGATCGCGTCCAAAAATCGATTCCGATTTCGGGTTATGCGCTAGCTGAGCCGACAAAAAGGGCGGCCATTGGCGGCCGCCCTGATCTGAACCGGGCTTGGGAGGAGGAAGCCGATCCGACTGCCTAAAATCATGCGCTCGCCGGGTTAACGAGACGTTAGCGCGAAATCTGGCCAGTCAGCTCCCTACGGTTGCAGCCTACCAGCGCGAATTGGGAGCGGTCTTGCTAGCCGCCTTTGCTGCCTCGCTGGCGCCCTCCGCTGGCACCTTTGCCGCCGACACCGTCGCCTCGACATGGTCGACCAGCGCGTCCGGCAGGCCGAGGCGGCCGGCGAGCAGATCGAGATAGCCGCGTTCGGCACGCGTATCCGGATCGATGGTGAGCCGCGAGGCGGTGTAGAGTTCGAGCTTCTGCGCGTCGGTTTGGGCGCCAGCGACCAGCGTATCCAGATCGAGCGGCGTTTCCAGCTCCGACATCAGGAATTTCTCAGCGTCGGAGCCGATGCCCGCGAGGCTGAGCTTGCCGGCGATCTTCTGCCGCTCGCCGTCGTCTATATGGCCGTCGGCCTTCGCCGCCGAAATCATCGCCCGCACCAGCGTCAGCGTGAATTCGTCCTCGCCTTGCGGCGCCTGCGAGGGATGGAAGGCGGTGTCAGCGGGCGGCGGCAGCAATTCCGGCTCACTGGCAACCTGCGTCTCAGCCGGCGCACTGCCGCTCTTGTAGTTCTGGTAGGCCTTGTAGGCGAGGCCACCGATCGCGGCCAGGCCACCGAGCTTCACCGCAGTGCCGGTGATCTGACGGCCAGCGCCGGTTCCGAGCAGCACCGCGGCCAGCGCGCCGGCCGCCAGGGGATTGTCCTTGGCCATCTGCACAGCCTGCCCCCCTTTTTCGCGGACGGTCGACCCCGTCCCGGGAATTTGCGAGCCGAGCAGATCGTCGAGGAGCTTCTTGGGATCGAACATCAATGCCTCCAGAATTGGCCCGGCCGAACGTGCACGGGCAGGTTTTCGGACGTTGAAGAGGTAGGCCCCGCATATTGACATTACAATGACGGGTGAGCGCCTTGCCAGTGATGACGCAAACGAGCAGGTGGTGTCAGGATATGCGTGTTCCTAACGCATCGGCCCGAAAATCCGAATCGATTTTCGGAAAACACAATGCGTAGATTCAAAGTGTTAGAGCGGACTTTGTGCCTCCAAGCTGACGCACGTCGCTCTAGAGCAATTCCAGGAAAAGTGTGAAACGGTTTTCCGTCCGGAATTGCGCAAAAACAAAGAGATAGAGCGGTTCGGCGTTTCCGTGAAACGATGAAGCGCTCTAACGTCCGATATGCGGGGCCCTGCCCTGCACTTGCGCCAATTCGACCTGGCGCTGGCGCTCGGCGTAGCGCGCACGATCCTCGTCTGAACGGGCATCGAAGCAATGCGGGCATGAGGTGCCAGCGGCATATTTCGGCGATAACAGGTCCTGCCCGGTCAGCGGATGCCGGCAGGCGCGGCACAGTTCGGCCTCACCCTCGACCAAGCCGTGTGACACCGAGACGCGCTCGTCGAAGACGAAACATTCGCCCTGCCAGAGGCTCTGTTCGGCGGGCACCTCTTCGAGATATTTCAGGATACCGCCCTTGAGATGGAACACGTCCTCGAAGCCGAGCGACTTCACATAGGCTGTCGCCTTCTCGCAGCGTATGCCGCCGGTGCAGAACATCGCCACCTTCCGGCCGACGAGCTCGGCCCGATGCTGATTGACCCAGGCCGGGAATTCGCGAAAGCTCGTGGTGGCAGGATCGACCGCGCCTTTGAAGGTGCCGATCGACACCTCATAGGCATTGCGCGTGTCGATGACGACCGTGTCCGCATCCGAGATCAGCGCGTTCCAGTCGGCTGGCGCGACATAAGTGCCGGCGCTTGCCGCCAGATCGATATCCCTAACGCCCATGGTGACGATCTCGCGCTTCAGCCGCACCTTCATGCGGTGGAACGGCATCTGCGCGGCGCTGCTGTACTTGACCTCGAGACCGGCGAGACCTTCGATGGATTCGAGATGCTCGATGAGCGCGGCTATATCAGCTTCGCTGCCGGCGACCGTGCCATTTATGCCCTCATGCGCCAGAAGCAGTGTGCCTTTGATACCGCGTCCGCAGCAGAAGGCGGCGAGCGGCGCACGCAACGCTTCGAAGTCGTCGAGCCGGGCAAACCTGTAGAGCGCGGCGACGCGGAAAGTTTGATTGGGCAGTGTCATCGCCGAAGCCACTAAACGCTCATGAAAGCCGATTCAAGGCTGACGCGTGGACCAGCCTCTCCTTGGTGGCTTTGACAGTCGGGCTGACGGCATTGCCGGCAGTGCGTGACATCGCGACACGCTTCGTTTCGTGGACAGAAAAACGGCCTTCTGCTAACCGGTTGAACGGATCAATACCGGAGAGACGACAAATGCCCAGCAAGACCGAAAAGCTCCTGTCGCTCCTTAACGGCCAGCCAGTCATCCCGGTGCTGAAGATCGCCAATGTCACTGACGCCGTGCCGCTGGCACGCGCCCTGGCGCGCGGCGGCCTGCCGGCGATCGAGATCACGCTGCGAACCGCTGACGCGCTGGAGGCGATCCGGCTCGTGGCAGGCGAAGTCGAGGACGCCATCGTCGGCGCCGGAACCATTCTGGACGCACGCCAGTTCGGCGAGGCGGCAGCAGCCGGCTCGAAGTTCATCGTCAGCCCCGGCATCACCCGTGAGCTTCTGGCGGCGGCGAAGGACAGCGACGTGCCGTTGCTGCCCGGCGCCATCACGCCCGGTGAGATCATGGCCGCCCGCGAGGCAGGCTTGCGTTTCCTGAAGTTCTTCCCGGCGGAACAGTCAGGCGGCATCGCCTCGCTCAAGGCATTCGCCTCGCCGCTCGCGGACGTCAAATTTTGCCCGACCGGCGGCATCACCGGCAAGAACGCCGCCGACTATCTGAGCCTGCCCAACGTCATCTGCGTCGGCGGCTCCTGGGTGGCGCCGGACGATTTGGTCAAGGCCGGCAAGTGGGATGAAATCGAAGCCCTGGCGCGAGCCGCGAGCAAGCTCGGGCGATAGAGACACCTTGAACCCAAGTGGATTGGCTGCCGCGCGGATTGCGCGGCGCGGCTTTTGTAATGCTTGGTCGATCCGCTATTTGGTCTGGAAGCGGGCGACCGACAGGAACTTGACGGCATTGCCGGTGAACCGGTTGGCGTCGGCCATCTGATCGTTCGGCTGGAAGCCCGCGGTGTAGACCTCGCTCGGCGGCGTGTGCACGATATTGTAGGCATAGCGCGGCGCCGTCGTTGCGCTGGAGACAGTGGCAACATTCTCGCCGCTGTTCAACGCCCAACGCGCAGCCTTCGGCTCGGCGGCGACCACCACGGATTTGGGACCAGGCTTCAGGTCCCGGGCGGTTGCCCTGGCTGCCTTGCGGGTGGTTTTCACACCCGCACCGATCGCCGCAGCCGGATCGGAGCCGGCCGGGCGGGCAACGACAGCCTCGCGCGGCGATGCAGCATTGACGTTCGCCGCGTCGCTGAAGACCGAGCTCGGCTGGGAGAGCGAAGCGACCTGGTATTCGTCGGTTGCACTGACCCGCTCGAGGACGGCCTTGACCGCGTCGGGTTGGACCTGGTCGGGCTGGACCAAATCGGGCTGGGCCAAGTCAGGTTGAGCCAAGTCGGGCCGCGCCGACGGCAGCACCGAGAACGCATCGGTAGCGGTCTTGCCGTGCCCGGCCGTGTCCGCCAACGCCAAAAGCACATCCTTGTCCTGCGGCGCAAGGTCGGCCGCTGCAAGGTCGGTCGGCAGCGAGTGATCGGGACGCCAGGTCGGCAACGGAATGTTGTTGGCCGCAACCTGCGCCGGATCGGCGACAGCAGACGGGTCGGCCATGCCAAAGGGAGCGCTTGCCGGCGCTTGCGCGGTCGCCACCGCCTGTTCGGTGGTAGCGGTGGCATCCGCCACGCCGAACGGAACGTTTTCGGGCTGGGCGCCGACATCTGTCTTCGGACGCGGGGCGAAATCAGGCAGCGGAATGCTGCGCGCCGGCAGCGCTGCGATGATCGTTTCCGGCGTGTCCTCCTCCGGTTCCGGAGCAGGCGCATCTGCGATTTGCGGGATTTCGGCGCGCTTCGCATCCTCAGGCGATACGATGGCAATGCCCGGAAGCTTGCTGTCCTTGGCGACCGGCGCCGGCTTCGCGTTCGCCAGTTTCACGGTCTTTGGCTTCGGCGCCGGCGCGGCTGCCACATCGGCGCTGTCATCCGCCTCGTCTTCACCGCCGCCGAAGAAAGCCGCCAGCAGACCCCCGGATCTTTTGGAACCGCCACCTGCGCTGGCCAGTTCAATGGCGGGGCTGCCGGCGCCCTTGCGCGACTTGTAGGAGGCGAGCGCCTGTGAATAGCCGGGCAGCGGCTTGCCGTCGCTCGGCACGTGCAGCGTCTTCCCATTCGGGAACACGCGCGCCAGTTCCTGGCGACTGATGCCCGGCCAGTGGCGCACATTGCCGACATCCATGTGGACAAATGGCGAGCCGGACGACGGATAGTAGCCGACGCCGCCGCCCTGCATCCGCAGACCGATGTCGCGCAGTTTCTTCAGCGGCACGCCGGGAATGTAGAAGTCCATCGCCTTGCCGAGCATATGCTGGCTTTTCTTGGCAACGCCCCTGCTGCGGCTGCGCAGCATCGAGTTCGTGGACGACGAGCGATAACCGCACACGACCTGGATATAGTCGCGGGCGCCGCTCTGCCGGTAAGCCTCCCAGACCAGGTCCAGCAGGCGCGGATCCATCTTGGTCGGCTCGTTGCGGCGCCAGTCGCGCAGGATGACGTTGATCTTTTTCAGACCCGCCTGATCGTAGCGGCCGCCGCGCTTGAAGACGATCTCCGCCTTCTCTTTGGTGTGGAGGTTATAGAGTTTCAGCGAACGTGTCTGGGCGCTGGCGCCGGTCGCAGCCGCTGCAAGGAAGCCAAAGGCGATAATCACCGCTGCCAGCCATCTCGGCCAGACGCTCATGTGATAGTGCCGCCCGTTTGTGTGTCGTTCGACTTTGTTCAAATCAAAAGGCCTTGCAGGCTGCCGTTTGTCCCCGGATTTGACCAACGGATGCGGTGATGTTCGCATCCGAATATCGATCCTAATGGTTAATCATCGCTTATTGAAGCCGAAATGCGGTAACACCGTGGCGATATCCCGTCAAAAATATTGCGCAGGGTTTCTTGGTAAACTGCTGGTTTAGATCATGTTTCGGGCTTTGCCATGAACACGATCTGTTACCGGCCGCCTTAATGCGTGAACACTGCCGCAATCGTGTCGTCTGACGCGCGTCACGCCCTCATTGATGATGTCAAACGTCCTGATGACGGGCTGGCAAGCTGGTTCGAACTTGCTTGGTCAGGAAGCAAGCCGGTCGACACGGCCTGTTTCCGGATCGATGCCGTATTCCTTGAGCTTCCTGTAAAGCGTCGAGCGGCCGATGCCGAGGCGGCGGGCAACTTCGCTCATCTGGCCGCTGTAATGGTCGATGGCGAGCTTGATCATTTCGAGTTCGACATCGGCCAGCGCGCGTACATTGCCGCGTTCGTCGAGCGCCCGCAGCGTGCCGAAGCGGGGCTGCGGACTGGCCGGCGGATCGAGCTCGGTCGCAGCGATGCCGTTATTGGCCGGCGCGTCCTCGCCAAGCGGCCCGATGATCAAAGGCGATGCGGGAGGCAACGCGTCATGCGCATCGAGGTTGACGGTGCCCACGACCTGCGCCCGGATCTGCGGAAACTCCTCCTCGGTCAGCACGTCGCCTTCACAAAGCACCGAGGCCCGGAAGACGGCGTTTTCCAACTGCCGGATGTTTCCCGGCCAGTCATAGGCCTGCAGCATGGCGAGCGCCGCGGCCGAAATGCCGTGCAGACGGCGACGTGGATCGGTGGGCGCAACCTTCTCCAGGAAGTGCTCGACCAAATACGGGATGTCGTCGCGGCGATCGCGCAGCGGTGGCACGAAGATCGGATAGACGTTCAGCCGATAGAACAGATCCTCGCGGAACTCGCCGTCCTTGACCTGCTGCAGAAGATTGCGGTGTGTCGCCGAGATCAGCCTGATGTCGACCCTGACGGTCGAACGCCCGCCGACCGGATCGACCTCACCGTCCTGCACGGCGCGCAACAGCTTGACCTGCACGTCGAGCGGCAGGTCGCCGATCTCGTCGAGGAAGAGCGTGCCCGAATGCGCCTCGACGAACTTGCCGGTGTGTTTTTCGGTGGCGCCGGTGAACGAGCCTTTCTCGTGGCCGAACAGGATCGATTCGACCAGATTGTCGGGAATGGCACCGCAATTGACGGTGACGAAGGGTTTTGAGCGGCGGTCGCCGCTGCCTTGGATGGCGCGCGCCACCAGTTCCTTGCCGACGCCGGATTCGCCCTCGATCAGGATCGGGATGTTGGACGCGGCCGCCTTCTGGCCGAGGCGGATCACCCGGTCCATCGCCGGGCTGTGCGTGATCATGTCCTTGAAGGTCAGATGGCCACCGCGCCGCCGCGACGTGCGCTTCATTTCGCCCTCGACCGCCTCGACTTTGAGCGCATTGCCGATCGATGCCTGCAGCCTGTCGGGAGAGGCCGGCTTGACGACGAAATCGAAGGCGCCATGGCGCATGGCCGAAACGACGGTCTCGATGCCACCCTGGGCGGTCTGCACGATGACCGGAACATGGATGCCGCGCTCGCGCATCGCCTTCAGCACGCCAATGCCATCGAG
>NZ_RZTA01000069.1:0-34445 GCF_004023115.1 Mesorhizobium sp. M6A.T.Cr.TU.017.01.1.1 | reverse complement strand
GTGAAGCGCTCGCCCATTGGGACATCGCCCGCCCCACCAGTCAAAGCGTCCGCGACTTCTTTCTGGCGGCTCCGGGCGGCGTGCCGACGCAAGTCGCCTTCAGTCAGGACCGCCGCTGGGACGAGCTCGATCTCGACCGGGAGAAGGGTGTCATCCGCTCGGCCGAGCACCCGTTTTCCAAGGACGGTGGCCTTGCCGTGCTTAAGGGCAACCTTGCGCTGGACGGCTGCATCGTGAAGACCGCCGGCGTCGATGAATCGATCCTGAAATTCACCGGCCCGGCCAGAGTGTTCGAAAGCCAGGACGCCAGCGTCAAAGCGATCCTGTCCAACGAGATCAAGGCCGGCGATGTCGTCGTCATCCGCTACGAGGGGCCGCGTGGCGGCCCTGGCATGCAGGAAATGCTCTACCCGACCAGCTATCTCAAGTCGAAGGGCCTCGGCAAAGCCTGCGCGCTGGTCACCGATGGCCGCTTCTCCGGCGGCACCTCCGGCCTGTCGATCGGCCATGCGTCCCCGGAGGCGGCGGAAGGCGGGCTGATCGGGCTGGTGCAGGAGGGCGACACGATCGAGATCGATATCCCGAACCGTACCATCCGGCTTGCTGTCGACGACGCGGAACTGGTCGCCCGCCGCGCGGCGATGGAGGCAAAGGGAGCTGCCGCCTGGAAGCCCGTGGAACAGCGCAAGCGCAAGGTGACGATGGCCTTGCGCGCCTATGCCGCGATGGCAACCAGTGCTGCAAAGGGTGCGGTAAGGTACGTGCCGGAGTAGCGCGGTTCTTCCCTTCTCCCCTTGTGAGAGAAGGTGGCCTTGCGAAGCGAGGTCGGATGAGGGGTGTTCCAGGGAACGCCAGCGCCTCATTCCGTCCAGCACCCCTCAACCGTCTCGGCGCTGCGCGCCGATCCACCTTCTCCCACAACAAGGGGAGAAGGGAACAGAGCGCTACGGCATCAACTGGTATTCATAAAGCTTCTGGTAGAGGCCGCCTTGCCTGAGCAGCGCCCGGTGCGGGCCGCTTTCCACCACTTTGCCGGCTTCCAGAACCACGATCGTGTCGGCCTGGTGCACGGTCGACAGCCGGTGGGCGATGACGATGGTGGTGCGCCCGACCGTTAGCTGCTGTAGCGCGTCGCGAAACAGCGCCTCGGATTCGGCATCGAGCGCGCTGGTCGCCTCGTCCAGCAGCAGGATCTCCGCGTTGCGCAGCATGGCACGCGCGATCGAAATCCGCTGGCGCTGCCCACCGGAAAGCAGCGCGCCGTTCTCGCCGACCTCCGTGTCGTAGCCTTTCGCCATGGCGGTGATGAAATTGTGGGCGTTGGCTGCCTTGGCGGCGGCGATCACGTCCTCGTCGGGCGCGTCCTGCCGCCCGAGACGGATGTTGTGCATCACCGTGCCGGCAAACAGGAACGTGTCCTGGCTCACATAGGCGATCTTCTGCCGCAGTGAGGCGAGTGTGGCGTGCGCAATGTCCTGGCCATCGAACAGCACCTTGCCGCTCTGCGGGTCGTACATACGCATGATCAGGTTGAGGATGGTCGACTTGCCGCCGCCCGATGGCCCGACCAGCGCCGTCATCTTGCCTGCCGCCAGGGTCAGGTCGAACCCTTCGAACACCGGCGGGCTTTCCGGATAGGCAAAGCTAACATTGTCGAAACGGATTTCGCCCGGCCCCGGCCGCAGCGGCTTGGCGTCCGGCTTTTCGGCCAGCGTCAGCGGCCGGTCGGCGAGCTGGAACATCATGCGCACGCCGACGATGCCGGTTTCCAGCGAGATACGCACGCGGGCGAGGCGCTTTGCCGGTTCATAGGCAAGCAGCAGCGCCGCGATGAAGGCCATGATGTTGCCTGGCATCTGGCCCCCCTGCAGGACCAGAAGGCCGCTGACCAGGATGGCGCCGGAGATCGCCAGTCCGGCAAGCGTTTCCATCACCGGGCTGGTGGCAGCCTCCAGTGTAGCAATGTTGTTGGCGCGGTTCTCGACATCCGACACCGCCTTGTGCATGCGCTTGCGCATCGCGCCTTCGAGACCGAACGATTTGACGACACGCACGCCGATTGCCGTTTCCTGCATCACCTGCACGATCTGGCCTAGCGAGCGGAATTCCTGCGCGGCGATCTTGCGGACGCGCTTCAGGATGCGGTTGACGCCGTAGATGGCTATGGGCCCGATGACGAAGCAGATCAGGGACAGCGCAGGCTGCTGCCAGACCATGACCGCCACCAGGACAACCAACGTCACCAGGTCGCGCACATAGGACGTGACGACGAGGTCGAGCACGCTGCGAGCGGCCTGTGCATTGTTGGTCATGCGGGTGATCAGGTCGGATGACGAGGTCGAATGGTAGAACTCGATGCCTTGCGCCAGGATGCGGTCGTAGATCTTGCGCTGCCGTTCGGCGATGATGCTGTTGCCGACGCGGCTCATGAAATAGGCTTGGACGAAATTGGCGATGCCCTTGGCGATGAAGATCGCGGCGACCGCTGCGGCAATCCAGTTGATGCGCTCGACTCTTTTGTAGATCACAAACTCATTGGTGATTTCGCGCAGAATCCAGGCGCTGGCGCCCGTCATGGCGGCCACCACCAGCATCGACAGTATGGCGGCGCCGTATCCAAACTTGTGCTGGTGAAAGGATTCCCTGATCAGCCTTACGATAAGGCGCCGGTTCTCTTCCGAGCGTTCGTCACCTTTGAGGAACTTCAAGTTCACACTGGATTTCCGTGGTTGCGAATGTGGCGTTGAGCCCGAAGCCGATCGCTGCGCCGCGACACACGATGCGGATTCGCCTCAATGGACGAAAGGCGGCTTATAGAGCGAGTTGTGGTCGGATGGAACTGTTCGCTGCCGCGGAAAGAAACGGCTGCGGCAACCTGTCTTTTGCTCCACGATGCACACGGCCCCGGAAATCGGATTCGATTTTCGCTGGGGATCATGCGCAAAATCAAAGTGCTGCAGCGTCCTTTGCGCGTCCAAGAGGACGCGCGGCGCTGTAACGTGATTCTGAAAGAGGACGACGACAGATGAATTTCGACCTTATCGTCCGCGGCGGCGTGCTGCCCGACGGCACAATCGCCGACATCGGCATCATCGGCGAGACGATCGCGGCCATCGAGCCAGAGTTGAACGTCACCGCGGGCACGGCGATCGACGCCCATGGCAATCTGGTCTCGCCGCCCTTCGTCGATCCGCACTTCCACATGGACGCCACGCTCTCCCTGGGAATCCCGCGCATCAACGCGTCTGGCACGTTGCTGGAAGGCATTTCGCTTTGGGGCGAATTGAAGCCGCTGCTGACGCATGAGGCGGTGCGCGACCGCGCCCTCGCCTATTGCGACTGGGCGGTGTCGATGGGTCTGCTCGCCATCCGCACCCATGTCGATGTCTGCGACGACCGCTTGCTGGCGGTTGAAGCCCTGCTCGACGTGAAGAAGACGGTCGCGCCCTATATCGACCTGCAACTGGTCGCCTTCCCGCAGGACGGGTTTTACCGCTCGCCGACGGCGCGCGACAACACCATCAGGGCGCTCGACATGGGTGTCGACATCGTTGGGGGCATTCCGCATTTCGAGCGCACCATGGCCGACGGCACGCGGTCTGTGACGGAACTGTGCGAGATCGCGGCAAAGCGCGGGCTGATGGTCGACCTGCATTGCGACGAGACCGATGATCCGCTGTCGCGCCATATCGAGCAGCTAGCCTATGAGACGCAACGCCTCGGCCTGCACGGTAGGGTCGCCGGCTCGCATCTCACTTCGATGCACTCAATGGACAATTACTATGTCTCGAAGCTGTTGCCGTTGATCGCCGAGGCCGGCGTCTCGGCGATCCCCAATCCGCTTATCAACATCATGCTGCAGGGCCGCCACGACACATTTCCCAAGCGCCGCGGCCTGACGCGGGTTAAGGAAATGCTTGCCCTCGGCATCCGCGTCGGCTGGGGCCAGGATTGCGTGCTCGACCCCTGGTATTCGCTGGGCACCGCCGACATGCTCGACGTCGCCTTCATGGGTCTTCACGTCGCTCAGATGTCGAGCCCGGCCGACATGGCGCGCTGCTTCGACATGGTCACCAATGTCAACGCCGCCATCATGGGCCTCGACGATCTCGGCCTGGCGGTCGGCAAGCGCGCCAGCCTCGTCGTCCTCGATGCCGGCGATCCGGTCGAGGCCTTGCGTCTGCGTCCCGAGCGCCTCTGCGTCATCGCCAGGGGCAAGGTGGTGGCCGAGCGGGCCAAGCAGGAAACGCGACTCTCGATCGCAGGACGGCCAGGAACTGTGAACCGCAGGCATCGCCCGCCCATTTCATGACCAATAATGGCAGGCCCAATAGGACATTGAACCTGCATCAAGCCGCACGCTTCGATCAGATTGATAGGTCCCAACCTTAAGTCTACAATCAGGCTCCAGTTTTATGTCGAGGAGGACACCATGTGGCACAAGACGGCGATGGTGGTCGCGTTGGCGGCGATCTCAGGCTGCATGACGGCAGAAGACCGTCGTGCCGCGGACGAGGCGAAATGCCGGTCCTACGGCTTCGCCAGGAAGAATGATGCCTTCGCGGAATGCCTGCAGCGCATCGATCTCGCGCGGCGCGCGGAACTGAGAAGCGCGTCGGCTTTCGATCCCTGGGACCGGCTCGTGATCTATCGGCCGGTCATCCTTCGGCCACGGCCAAAGTAGGCCGTTCAAATCGGCGACTTTCAGTATAGGCCCAGCCGATTTCCGGCTCTGGTCTGGCCGGGTTCCCGATTTACGCTCGTCAAAGCGGCTGCTTGCGTCTACGACGCTGCTCACCGAGCTTTCATGCGGGAGGAAGCGACATCGGCATGGCACAGCCAACAGCCCAGAATTCGACGATCAGGAACGTGCTTTTGGCTGGCATTCTGCTGATGCTTGCCGGCGATTTCCTGTTTGCGTTGAACGATGCGATGGGCAAATGGCTGGTCGCCAGCTTTTCCGTCGGCCAAGTCGTGCTGATCCGTTCGATCGGCGCCTTTTTCGTGCTCGGCCCGATGATCGCGCGTCAAGGTACGGCCAAGCTGTTCCGCATGGAGCGACCTGAGCTGCAGGTCTTGCGCGTCGTTATGACGACGCTCGACACGGCGCTGTTTTATGCCGCTGTCGTCTACCTGCCGCTCGCCGACGTTATGAGTTTCTACATGGCGGGGCCGATCTACGTTGCGGCCTTGTCCCATCTGTTGCTCGGTGAAAAGGTCGGCTGGCGCCGCTGGATGGCGATCCTGGTCGGCTTCTGCGGCGTGCTGATCATGCTCAAACCGTCCTCGGCCGCGTTTTCGCTGTCGTCGACCTTTGCATTGGCCGGAAGCATTTCATTCGCCTTCGCCATCATCCTCAACCGGCGGCTGCGCGGCACCAGCGACACCTCGCTCGTGACCTGGCAAACCATCGGCACATTGCTAGTCGGCGCGGTGCTGACCATCGGCAACTGGCAGACGCCGTCCTCGCTCGATTTCGGCGCCATGCTGCTTCTCGGCATCGTCTCCTGCGGCGCGCATCTGATGATCACAAGGGCGCTGAAGCTGGCGCCCGCCTCGACGCTGGCGCCGCTGCACTACAGCCTGCTGCTGTGGGCCGTCATCTTCGGGCTGGCCTTCTTCGGCGACATGCCCGGCCCGCGCATCCTGATCGGCTCTGGGATCATCGTGCTGGCCGGCCTGTTCATCTTCCATCGCCAGAAGGTGGTCGACACTGTGCCGCCCGAACACGTGCCGAAAGGCGTAAATTAGGTCTAACCCGCGCGCACCGCCGCCAGATGCCTTGAAAACTCCGGCGTCTCCATCAGCGCCTTGCAGCGCGAAAAACGCCCGTCGGCATAGGCGCGGAAATCGTCGACCGGATTGCTATTGGCAAGCTGGATCAGCCCCCACAGCGTCCACAGCAGGTCGCACATTGCCTTGTAGATGACAACGCGGCCGCGCTCCGCCGGCGTTGGCTCGCCACCGAAATAGGCGAGCATCATCTCTTCCTCCTGCGCCGTATCAAACTGTCCTTCGACGCTGAGGTCGCCGAGATCCCAGAGCGGATCGTTCATGCCGGAATACTCCCAGTCGACGATCCACATCCTGTCGCCCGTATCGAGGAAGTTTTCGCACAGCGGATCGCAGTGGCAGGCGGCGAGGGGCAGGGGATGCGCGGCAAGGGCCGAGCGCACGGTTTCCGCCTCACGTACCACGTCGTGATAGCCGGTGGGCAGGGCGACGTCCTTGGTCGACAATACCTTCAGATAGTCGTCGATCATCGCAAAAAGCTCGAAGCGGAAGGGAAACACGGCGCCGGATGTATGCAATCTGCGGAAAGCTTCGCCGGCACGCGCCGGACTGCCCGGCCGGGTCCTGAATTTTTCCGGCGACATCGTCTCGGCTCCGACGACGAAACGCGTCATCATCACGCCTGTCTCGCCGTCGACATGCAGCACCTCGGGGCTGACGCCGGCCTTGGCGGCTTCCCGTGCCGCCACCGCCTCGTTGGCGCGGTTGATATACTCCTCTGTGCCCTTGCCGGGAATCCGGAGGCAGACATCTCCAGCCCTGAAGACGAGGTTGGTGAGGCCGCCAAGCCGCTCCAGCGGTCCCTGGTAGGCGGCCAGCATTGGAATGGCTGCAAGCGCCGCGCGTGCTTCCTCGTCCACCATCGCTTTCCGCCCCCTTTCGCGTCTTTATTTGTGGCGACGACGGTTCCACAAATTTCACCGTTTGGCTATCATCGCCGGCATGCGATTCACTCCAGCGCCGTGCGTCCCTGTTGGACGCGCAAAGGTCGCTGCAGCACTTGATTTTGCGGATAGGACTGCGATGGCGGACAGGAAAAATGAGGGTGCGCTCGCCGCAGCCTATGCAGCGCAGCGGCCAGAGGAGGTGGCGGCGCTCTACGACCGCTGGTCCGACACCTACGACGCCGACATGTTGGCGGCCGGTTACCGCCATCCAACCATCTGCCTTGCCTTGCTTGCCCGCCATTTGCCGCGCGGCGCGGCACCGCTCCTCGATGCTGGGGCCGGAACCGGGCTGATTGGCGAATGGCTTGCCATCACAGGCTATCCGCACGTTGAGGCGCTCGACATATCTGCGGGCATGCTGGCCAAGGCCGAGCGCAAGGGCGTCTATTCGGCGCTTCACTGCCTGGCGCTCGGCGGGCCGCTGCCTTTCGCGGATAATGCCTATGCCGGGATCATATCGGCCGGCGTCTTCACCTCGGGCCATGTCGGCGCAGAGGGGCTGGACGAACTGATCCGCATCTGCCGGCCGGGCGGGGTGATCGTGCTGACGGTCAAGAGCACGCTGTGGGACGCCGGCTTTTCCGCACGAATTGCCGACCTTGAGGCGAATGGCATCGTCACGCGCGCCGAGGAGACGTCGCCCTATGTGTCCATGCCGGGCGAGGCGGACACTGTGCCCAGCCGTGGCCTCGTTCTGCGCGTGAGCTGATCTAATGCATGTCGCCCAAAAGTGCGCAGCGGTTTTGGGATAACGACATGCATAAAAACAAGAACTTAAAGCGCGTCGCATGAATCCCTTCAGACGCGACGCGCTTTAGGCTCTGATCTTTTCTCCCGCCGGATCGTAAAGCGGCTCGAGGTGGATCTTTGCCGGTGTCCGCTCCATCGCGACCACCAGCGCGTAATCGCCGGAGGCGAGAAAATCGTCGCTGACGCCATCGGCGTTGCGCACGTAGCCATAGCCGATATTTTTGCCAATGGTGTAGCCATAGCCGCCGCTGGTCAGGTAGCCGACCGGCTCGTTGTTGCGCAATATCGTCTCGCGCCCGAGCAGCACGATCTCGCAATCGTCGACCGTAAAGCCGGCAAAGCGTTTTTTCGGTGCGGCGCCGCTGATGCTTTCCAGAGCCCGCCTGCCGAGGAAATCTGTATTCTTTCTGAGTTTCACCGCCCAGCCGAGACCGGCCTCCTGCGGCGTGTCGTTGGGTGTGATGTCGGAGCCCCAGGCGCGGTAGCCTTTTTCCAGACGTAGTGATTCCAGCGCCCGGTAACCGACCGGGCGGATGTTGTATGTCCTGCCTGCGGCCATCAGCGTGTCGAAAATCTCGCCCGTTGCCGCGATCGGCACATGCAGTTCCCAGCCAAGCTCGCCGACATAGGTGATGCGCAGCGCCCGGATGGTGTGGGTGGCAATGGAGATTTCCCGCACATGGCCGAACGGGAAAGCGGTGTTCGACACATCCGCATCGGTCACCGCAGCCAGCACGTCGCGGGCACGCGGTCCCATCAGCGACAGCGTGCCGAAATCCTCGGTGACATCGGTGAGCGTCACATCGAGCTCCTTGCCGACATGGTCGCCGATCCACGAGAAATCATGCGTCCTGAAACCGGTGCCGGTGACGACGTAGAACCGTTCTTCGCCGAGCCGCGCCACGGTCAAGTCGGCCTCGATGCCGCCGCGCGTGTTGAGAAGCTGCGTGTAGGTCAACCGGCCGACCGGCTTGCTGATGTCGTTGGCGCAGATCCAGTCGAGCGCCTTCAGCGCGTCCGCGCCGGTCATCTCGTATTTGGCGAAGGACGACTGGTCGAAGATGCCGACGCTCTCGCGCACGTGCCGGTGCTCGTCGCCAACGGCTGAAAACCAGTTCTGCCGGCCCATCGAATAGATGTCCTTTGGCTCGACACCTTCGGGCGCGAACCAGTTCGGCCGCTCCCAGCCGAGTTTCGAGCCGAACACAGCGCGGTGCTTTTGCAGCCGTTCATAGAGCGGCGACACGATCCGCGGCCGGCCCGTGGCATACTCCTCATGCGGGAAGCCGATCGTGTAGTGCTTGCCATAGGCTTCCAGCGTGCGGTCGCGGACCCATTGCCGGTCGCGGTGCAGGTCGGAAAAGCGCCTGATATCGACCACCCACAGGTCGAATGGCGCCTCGCCGCCGACCACCCATTGCGCCAACACCCAGCCGGCGCCGCCGCCCGCCGCGATGCCGAAGGCGTTGAAGCCGGCGCCGACGAACATGTTGGCGCATTCGGGCGCCACGCCGAGGATGAAATTGCCGTCGGGCGTGAAACTCTCCGGTCCGTTGATCATCTGCTTGACGCCGACGGTTTCGAGCGCCGGAATCCGCGCGATCGCCTGGTTCATATGCTGCTCGAAATGATCGTAATCGTCGTCGAACAGCCGGAACTCCCAGTCGTCAGGGACGTCGCCGCCGGGAAGATCGGTCGTCCAGGCTTGCGGGTTCGGCTCATAGCCGCCCATCACCAGCCCGCCGACCTCCTCCTTGAAATAGGTGCGGCGGTCGGGGTCGCGGATCGTCGGCGCATCGGTCGCCAACCCGTCGATCTTTTCGGTGATTATATACTGGTGCTTCACTGGCTGCAGCGGCACGTTGATGCCGGCTAGCGCACCGACCTGCCGCGCCCATTGCCCTGCACAATTCACCACCTTGTCGCAGGCGATATCGCCCCTGTTGGTCTTTACCGCGGTGATGCGGCCATCCTTCAAATCGAAGCCGGTGACGCGCACATCCTCGAACAGTCTGGCGCCATGCATGCGCGCGCCTTTGGCCAGCGACTGCGTGATGTCGGAAGGGCTTGCCTGGCCGTCGGTCGGCAGCCAGCTGGCACCGACGAGATCGCCGGTTTCCAGCAGCGGCCACATTGTCTTGACCTCGGCCGGTGACAGCAACTGCATGTCCATGCCAAAGCTTTTCGCCGTCGTCGCCAGCCTCTTATACTCGATCCAGCGGTCGGCATTGGTGGCGAGCCTGAGGCACCCGGTCATCTTCCAGCCGGTGGCCAGCCCGGTTTCGGCCTCCAGCCCTTTGTAGAGATCGACCGAATATTTGAGCACCCGGGTGATGGAGGCCGACGACCGCAACTGACCGACCAGCCCCGCCGCATGCCACGTGGAGCCCGAAGTCAGCTTGCCCTGCTCCAAAAGCACGACATCGGCCTTGTGGTCACGCGCCAGATGATAGGCCGTCGAGCAGCCGATAATGCCGCCGCCGATGACGACGATCTCGGCATGGGCGGGCAATGTCATGATTTTTGTCCGTATTTTGTTCTGTAGTTTTCCAGCGCGGCATCGAGCCGCGTCAGGTTTTCGTCGGTATAGGCGACATAGTCGATGCCGGGCGCGTCGAGATAAAGTTCAGAAACCATGCTCCACATCGCCTCGCGCAGCAGCGATGCGCATTGCATGGCTGCATGCGAGCGGCGGATCGCCTCGTCCGGCTCCTTCATGAAATAGGCGGTTAGAAAGGCGAAGGACTCCTCGTCGCTCATGCCGGCGTTCGAGGCGACGCCGGCAAGGTCGAACATCGCCGTGTTGAAACCGGCATATTCGAAATCGATCAGCCAAAGCCTGTCGCCATCGTCGAGAATATTAGCCGGCAAAAGATCATTGTGGCCAAAAACGATCGGCAGCAGTTTCTGCGCCCGTTCGAGTTCGTCCGCAAGCGTCAGCAACCGCGGTAACTCGCTTCGCATGCGGCTGCCGCCTTCCTCCAGCGTGCGCGCATAGTCGCGGATGACATGGAACACCCAGAACATGAAGCCGGCGCCGGAGACATGATTGGGCATCTCCCGATGAAAGCCGCGCATCAGGGCGGCGACGCGGCCGATATTGGCGCGCACATCCTCCGCGACAAAGGTCCTGGCGCCGAGGTACTCTGTCACTATGATGCCGGACTCGGTATGGCGGACGGCCGGCCCAAAGCCGGCGGCGTGAGCTGCGCGCGCGGTCATCACCTCACGCTCGCGAAAGACATGGTGGAACGGAAAGTCCTGACCGAAGCGCACGACATGCCGCCCGGCCGCATCCTTGACCAGATAGTTGGCGTTGCTCAGGCCGCCCGGCAGCGGAGCGATCTCGATGCTGCCGGTCCAGCAGGGCAGCGCGCGGATGCGGTCCTCGGCGGTCACAGGCTCATCCCTCGTTGGGCGGGGTTCAAGACGCCGCGGGCGAGACAAAGATGGCGGCCGGCAGGAGGGAGCAATGCGAAGATCTCGTCGGTGCGGGATGCCAGGATCGGTATCCCGCACCGCACCGACGAGCCCCTGTGCCGGGTTCTTCGACGCCGGCATCCGCCCCCGCGGATTCGAAAAAATTCCTATCCCTTGCCCCGGACGATTTTCCAGACGTTCGGGTAAGCGAATTTTGATGCGGCTCTGCCATCGTTCTCCCGTGGCCATTCCGAGCCTATCACCTAGCTAGTGTCGCGCCATGTGATCTGGCTTGTCAACGAAAACTTGTGGCTTTTTCTGTCTTCTTGCCCGGATTCGCAAGGATTCCTTGTGTACTGTGGCGAATTTGCCTTAGAAGCGGTCAGCAGCGCAACAATCCGATTGGCGAAGCTCGATGGTCCATTCGAAGCGGCATGGCGAAATCCTGCGTCTCCTGCAGGAGGAGGGCACCGTCACCATCGCCAGCCTGGCCGACCGGCTGGGCGTCTCGCTGGAGACCGTGCGCCGCGACGTCAAGCCGCTGACCAGTGACGGTTCGATCCTGAAGATGCATGGCGCCGTCGGCCTGCCGTCGATGGCCGGCGAGGCGCCATTCGAGCGGCGCATGCGCGAGAATGCCGACGCCAAGCGCGCCATCGCCCGCATGGTTGCCGCCACCATTCGCGACGGCGAATCGATCATGCTCGACACCGGCACCACCACCTCTTTCCTGGCCCGCGAGCTGCTCGGCCACCGCCGGTTGACGGTGGTCACCAACTCCTCCGACATCGCCCGCACGCTGGCCACCGTCAATGGCAACAAGGTCTATATGGCCGGCGGCGAATTGCGCAGCGATTCGGGCGCAGCCTTCGGCGTCTCGGCCATTGAGTTCGTCAGCCGCTTTTCCGTCAATCATGCGGTGATCTCCACCGGTGCGGTCGATGCCGTCACGGGCGTCATGGACTATGATCTGGAAGAGGCGGAAATCGCCCGCATGGTGCTGTCGCGCGGCCAGCGCTCGCTCGTCATCACCGACCACACCAAGTTCGGCCGCCAGGGCCTGGTTCAGGTCTGCGGCTTCGAGGGTTTTTCCGAACTTGCCACCGACCGTTCGCCGCCGCGCGACATCGCCGCCGCCCTTGCCCAGGCGGGCGCACGGCTCAGCATTGCGGATGGCAAGATCGGAATCTAATCGAAAACCAGCGATTGGTGGGCGCATACGCCCGCGAAGGCGCCACCTGATACCGCGAAGGCGATGTTGTGCATCGATCGTGCCGCATCTCCAGCGGCATAGACGCCGGGCACGGTCGTCTGCTGCCGGTCGTCGACGGTGATCACTGGGCCGAGGAAGCCTTCCGTGAAAGTACAGCCAAGCTGCTCGGCCAGCGGGCTCGCCATGGTGTTGCGCGGTGCGGTGAACAGCGCCGCAATGCCGGCTTTGCGGCCGTCTTCGAGACTGACGATCAGCCCGCCCGAACCATCCTGTTCCAGCTCCGCCACGCCGGCCGGCTCGAACCGCACGTTCCGCCTTTCCAGCGCAAGCATCTGTTCCGCGTCAGGCTCGAACATGCCGTTGGCGAACAGCGTGACGTCACCCCAGTCGGCGATCAATTGCGCCTGATGCACTGCCATCGGGCCGGTTGCCAGCACGCCAAGCGGCCCGCCGGCCACCTCGTAACCATGGCAATAAGGACAGTGCAGCACGCTCTTTCCCCAATGCTCGGCAAGCCCGGGGACATCCGGCAGGATATCGCGCACGCCGGTGGCAAGCACCAGCCGCGCCGCGCCGAATGTCTCGCCGCGATCCGTCATAATCTCGAAGCCGGAACCGGCGGCAGCGGCCTTGTTCGCCAATCCGGCGACGACCCTGGCTGTCGGATAGGCCAGCAGCTGCCGTCTTGCGTCGTCCAGGATTGCGCCGGGCGCGCGCCCGTCCTGTCCCAGGAACCCGTGCGAATGTTCGGCAAAACGGTTACGCGGCTGGCCCGCGTCGATCACCAGGACGTTGCGCCGGGCCCGTCCTGCCTGGATGGCGGCGGACAGGCCGGCAAAGCTGCCGCCGACGACGATCAGATCATACTGCGTAGCTGGTAGATCATACTGCATGGCTGGTCACTCCAATCAACTCGTAACGGCGGTGGAAATCGGCGGCGAGATCGGCGAGCGTGATGCGACTGAGTTTTTCCGCCAGCAGCCTCTCGGCCTCGACGCGAAAATCATCGAGCGCCGCTATCACCGCTTGTTCGACAAGGCAGCCGGGACTTTCCGGCTCGGTGCCGAACGGCAGCAGCGTTTCGCCAAGGGCGGCGCTGATCTCGGCCAGCGAGATTTTCTCGGGCGCACGGCCAAGCTGCCAGCCGCCGCCATGGCCGCGCGACGAGGTGACGATGCCAGCGTCGCGCAAGCCAGCAATGGTCCGGCGGACGACGACCGGGTTCGTGTGGATGAATGTGGCGAGCTGCTCGGAGGTCAGCGCGTGCTCCTGCGTCTCGGCCATGTGGACGAGAATGTGCAGGGTCGAGGAAAGTCTGCTGTTTCGTTTCATGTAACTTACTTAGTTACGAGTCTCGCGGTCGTCAAGCGCCCGTCGCCCACTTCCCAGCGCCGCCTTCGCCGTGTTTAGTCCGGCCATGGCCTTCACCATCCGCCAATTGCAGTTCTTCATCGCCGTCGCCGAACAAGGCACGGTGTCGGGTGCTGCGCAGAACCTGTCGATCTCGCAATCGTCGGTCACCGAAGCGATCAAGGAACTGGAACACGATCTCGGCGTCGAGCTGTTCGAGCGCCACCCGCGCGGCTTGAACATCACCCACAAGGGCCATCAGTTCCTGCGCCACGCGACAAAGATTCTTGCCGACGTTTCCGATGCGCGCCGCGCCTTCTTCGGCGAGCAAGCGGCCGCAGGCGGCCGGCTCCAGCTCGGTGTCACCTCGCTGGTCGCCGGTTATGTGCTGTCCGACCTTCTCGCCCGCTATCGACGTGCCTACCCGGGCGTTGAGGTCTCGGCCATCGAGGACAATGGCGATTACCTTGAGCACCTCCTGATCGGAGGCAAGCTCGACATCGCCGTCATGGTCACCTCGAACCTGCGCGATCGCACCGCGCTGCAATCGGAAATTCTCGAAGTCTCGGCCTACCGGCTATGGCTGCCGCTCGGCCACCCGCTGGCCGGCGCCGACATCATCGGCATTGGCGACATCGCCTCGGAGCCGCTGATCATGCTGACCGTCGACGAGATCGAGGAGAACACCGGAAAACTGCTGGCGGCGATCGGCGCCAAGCCGCATGTCGCCTTCCGCACCCGCTCTGTCGAGGCGGTGCGCAGCCTCGTCGCCACCGGCGCCGGTGTGGCGTTGTTGCCCGACCTCGTCTACCGGCCATGGTCGCTCGAAGGCGACCGCATCGAATCGCGCGATATTTCGGGCTCTTTGCCGGTGGTGCAGGTCGGCATGGTCTGGCGGCGCGGCTCCGGCCTGCCGCAGGCCGCACGCGACTTCATCGGGCTTGCCCAATCGCAGCGCATGGTCCGTCAGCGACCGGAGAAGATTGGCCGCTGATCTATCGGAAAAACCGATATCGCCTTTCTGATAAATGAATTTGCGAAACCGGAAATTTCGCAGCACCTTCACGGTCGGGACCAAGCCGCCGCGACAGTGCGGCCCCTCAAATGGGAGATCGACGATGAATTCATTCCTGAAGTCATGCACTGCATTGACGGTCGCGCTGACCTTCTCCGGCCAGGCGATCGCTCAGGTCAAGGAACTCGGCAAGGGCGAAGGCCAGGTCAACATTGTCGCCTGGCCCGGCTACATCGAGCGCGGCGAAACTGACAAGGGCTACGACTGGGTCACGTCCTTCGAGAAGGACACAGGCTGCAAGGTCAACGTCAAGACGGCCAACACGTCCGACGAAATGGTCGCGCTGATGAATGAGGGCGGCTTCGATCTCGTCACCGCCTCGGGCGACGCGTCGCTGCGCCTCGTCGCCGGCAAGCGCGTCCAGCCGATCAACACCGATCTCGTCCCGAGCTGGAAGACGGTCGACGACCGGCTCAAGGATGCGCCGTGGTTCACGGTCGGCGGCGTCCACTACGGCGTCCCCTACCAGTGGGGCCCGAATGTGCTGATGTACAACACCGAGGTGTTCAAGGAAGCGCCGAAGAGCTGGAACGTCGTCTTCGAGGAGATGACCTTGCCTGACGGCAAGTCGAACAAGGGCCGCGTCCAGGCCTATGACGGGCCGATCCATGTCGCCGATGCCGCCAACTATCTGATGTTTCACAAGCCGGAGCTCGGCATCAAGGATCCCTACGAGCTGACCGAGGATCAGTACAAGGCCGCGCTAGATCTGCTGCGCGTCCAGCGCACGCTGGTCGGACGCTACTGGCATGACGCCGCCATCCAGGTCGACGACTTCCAGAACGAAGGCGTTGTTGCTTCAGGTTCATGGCCCTACCAGGTCAACACGCTGGTTGCCGCCAAGAAACCGGTCGCTTCGACTATTCCGCAAGAAGGCGTCACCGGCTGGGCCGACACCACCATGATGGAGGCCGACGCAGCCCACCCGAACTGCGCCTATATGTGGCTGGAACATTCGCTGTCGCCGAAAGTCCAGGGCGACATTTCCGCCTGGTTCGGCTCGTTGCCGGTGGTGCCGGCTGCCTGCAAAGGCAACGAACTGCTCGGCGAAGAAGGCTGCAAGACCAACGGCTACGACAATTTCGAAAAGATCAAGTTCTGGAAGACGCCAGTGTCGAAATGCGCCACCCAGAACGACCAGTGCGTGCCTTACTATCGCTGGGTGTCGGATTACATTGGCGTCATCGGCGGGCGGTGAGTTCGTCTCACTCGTTCTGAGAACGTATCACTGCCCTCACTCTCACCCTCTCCCCGACGGGAGAGGGAGGACGCCGGCGTTTAGGTAAGCCCCCTTCTCCCTGTCACTATACGGGGAGAAGGTGCGGGCAGGCGGATGAGGGCAGCGCCGTCGCCTGAATTTGATCAGCCTGGGACAACCCATGACACCAGCCGTTTCGTTCGCCAAAGTCTCTCGCCATTTCGGCAGCGTGCGCGCCGTCGATATGGTCGATCTCGACATCGTGCCGGGCGAGTTCTTTGCCATGCTTGGGCCTTCCGGTTCCGGCAAGACGACCTGCCTGCGCCTGATCGCCGGCTTCGAGCAGCCGACATCGGGCTCGATCTCCATCTTCGGCGAACGTGCCGAAGGCGTTCCGCCTTACCGCCGCAACGTCAACACCGTGTTTCAGGACTACGCGCTGTTTCCGCATCTGAACGTGCTCGACAATGTCGCCTATGGGCTAATGGTCAAGGGAGTCGGGAAAGCCGAGCGGCACAAGGCAGCCGAGGAGGCGCTATCGCTGGTGCGGCTCCCGGGCTACGGCGCCCGCCGTCCCGGCCAGCTCTCCGGTGGCCAGCGCCAGCGCGTCGCGCTCGCTCGCGCGCTGGTCAACCAGCCCAAGGTGCTGCTGCTCGATGAACCGCTTGGCGCGCTCGACCTCAAGCTGCGCGAGAACATGCAGGAGGAGCTGAAGTCGCTGCAGAAGGCGCTCGGCATCACCTTCGTCTTCGTCACCCATGACCAGGGCGAGGCCCTTTCGATGGCCGACCGCGTCGCCGTCTTCAACGACGGCAAGGTCATGCAGATCGGCACGCCGGAGGACATCTACCAGCGCCCGAAGACGCGTTTCGTCGCCGATTTCGTCGGCTCGTCCAATGTGCTGCCGCCTGATTTCGTCCAGCGTTATTCCGGCCAGCATCGCTGGGGGAGCCTGCGTCCTGAATCCATTCGCATTGGTCGAGCGGCCAAGGGCGACGGCGTTGCCGCTCGCCTCGTCTCGACCAACTATCTCGGCGCCACGACAAGACTGGCGCTCGATGCCGACGGGCTGAGGCTGCACGCCATCGTGCCAGCGGGTGCGAAATTGCCGAGGGAGGGTGAGGCGGTCATGCTCACCTTCAACCGCGAGCATCTGCATCTGATGGACGAGCCCGGATGATGGCGCTGAAGGTAGCTAGTGGACTGAGTGAGGCGCTCCACGGCGCCCCCCTCTGTCCTGCCGGACATCTCCCCCACTTGGGGGGAGATCGGCAGCTTCGAGCTCGCCGCCAATCCTGCAATGTTGGAGATTTGCGAAAGCAGTCGCGACAGCTAATCTCCCCCCAAGTGGGGGAGATGTCCGGCAGGACAGAGGGGGGCGCGAAGGATCGCGGCCTCTCATATTTCCTCCGCCAAGACAGAGCGGCGTCATGACAATCGCCGTGCTCAACTCCAATCCCGCGCCCGCCATCCTGCCGGGAAGCGGCGGCATGCGTGGCGCCTTGTCCGACGTCTTCTGGCGCAAGCCGAAGCTGCTGCTGCTGTTGATGCTGCTGCCGCCGGTGCTGTGGCTCGGCATCGTCTATATCGGCTCGCTGTTCGCGCTGCTCTTGCAGAGTTTTTTCTCGATCGACGAATTCTCCGGCCTCATCAACCGCGAATTCACGCTGAAGACCTATGGCGATCTGCTGCAGGCCGCCAATCTCGACATCATCCTGCGCACGGTGACGATGGCGGCCCTGGTCACGCTCGCCTCGGCGGTCATCGCTTTCCCCATCGCCTATTACGCGGCGCGCTATGCGCGCGGCCGCTGGAAGGCGCTGTTCTATCTCGGCATCATGCTGCCGCTGTGGTCGAGCTATCTGGTCAAGATCTACGCCTGGAAGCTCATCCTCGCCAAGGAAGGCATCCTGACCTGGCTGCTCGCCAAGCTGCATCTTCTATGGCTTGTTGATGGTTGGCTGTTGCTGCCGATCGTCGGCGGCAATTCGCTGTCGGTGTCGTCCACCGGCACCTTCATCGTCTTCGTCTATGTCTGGCTGCCCTTCATGATCCTGCCGGTGCAGGCGGCACTCGAGCGCGTGCCGGGCAATCTGGTCGAGGCCTCGTCCGATCTCGGCGCCTCGCCCGGCCAGACCTTCCGCAACGTGCTGTTCCCGCTGGCACTGCCGGGCATCGTCGCCGGCTCGATCTTCACCTTCTCGCTGACGCTCGGCGATTACATCATCCCGCAGATCATCGGCACCTCGCGGCTGTTCATCGGACAGGCCGTCTATTCGCAGCAGGGCACCGCCGGCAACATTCCGCTTGCCGCCGCCTTCACCGTGGTGCCCATCGTCATCATGGGCTTCTATCTCTGGGGCGCCAAGCGCATGGGAGCTTTCGATGCGCTCTGATGGCTCACAACCCGCTCCTCTCGGCCTGAAGGTCGCCGCCGCCTGCGGCCTGCTGTTCCTGCATCTGCCGATCCTCCTGATCTTTATCTATGCCTTCACGACCGAGGAAAAGAGCTTCGTCTGGCCGCCGCCGGGGCTGACGACGCAGTGGTTCGCTGTCACCTGGAACCGCCCGGACGTTTGGCAAGCGCTGTCGCTGTCGGTCCGGGTCGCTGCCATCTCAACCGCCGTCGCCCTGGTCCTCGGCACGCTCTGCGCGGCCGCCGTGTCGCGAACACGGTTCTTTGGCCGCGAAACCATCTCGCTGCTGGTCATCCTGCCGATAGCGCTGCCCGGCATCATCACGGGCATCGCGTTGCGTTCGGCCTTTTCGCTGGCCGAGATTCCGTTCTCCTTCTGGACGATCGTGCTCGGCCACGCCACCTTCTGCGTCGTCGTCGTTTACAACAACGCCGTCGCCCGCTTCCGCCGCACCTCCGGCTCGATGATAGAGGCGTCGATGGACCTTGGCGCCGACGGCTTCCAGACGTTCCGCCATGTCGTGCTGCCCAACATCGCCACCGCCCTGCTCGCTGGCGGCATGCTCGCCTTCGCGCTGTCGTTCGACGAGGTCATTGTCACCACCTTCACCGCCGGCCAGCAACAGACGTTGCCGATCTGGATGCTGGAGGAGTTGATCCGTCCGCGCCAGCGCCCGGTCACCAATGTCGTGGCCATGGTTGTCGTGCTGGTGACGCTGCTGCCCATCCTCGCCGCCTACTACCTGACCCGCGACGGCGACCAGATCGCCGGTTCGGGCAAATGACGTCAAAAATCCATAAGGGAGAGACTTCCATGGACACAAAGATGCTGATCGGCTCGAAATTCGAGAAGGGCACCGAGACCGAGGAGCCGATCCTCAATCCGAAGACCGGGGCGACCATCCTCAACCTGCCTGAAGCCAGCCAGGCGCAGATCGAGGCAGCGGTGCTGGCGGCCGAAAAGGCTTTCGTCACCTGGTCGCGCACCACGCCGGCGCAGCGCGCGGGCTATCTCCTGAAGATCGCCGACCGCATCGAGGCCGACGCGAAGGATTTCGCCGCACTCGAGGCGCTCAATTGCGGCAAGCCGATCAATGCCGTGCTCAACGACGAGATCCCGGCGATCGTCGATTGCTACCGCTTCTTTGCCGGTGCCGTCCGCTCGATGCCCGGGCAGGTCGCCGGCGAATACATCCCCGGCCACACTTCGATGGTCCGGCGCGACGCCATCGGCGTCGTCGCTTCGATCGCGCCGTGGAACTACCCGCTGATGATGATGGCCTGGAAGCTGGCGCCGGCGATCGCCGGCGGCAATACCGTGGTTTTCAAACCGTCGGAGCAGACGCCGCTGACGGCGCTAAAGCTGGCGAAGATACTAGCCGAGATCCTGCCGGAAGGCGTCGTCAATGTCGTGCTCGGCCGCGGAGACAGCGTCGGCAACACGCTGATCAACCACCCGAAAATCAACATGATCTCGATCACCGGCGATGTCGCCACCGGCAAGAAGGTGCTGCAGGCGGCCGCCAAGTCGGTCAAGCGCACCCATCTCGAGCTCGGTGGCAAGGCGCCGGTCATCGTCTTCGATGACGCCGACCTGGGCGCGGTGATCAACGGCCTGCGCGCCTTCGGCTATTACAATGCCGGCCAGGACTGCACCGCCGCCTGTCGCATCTATGCCGGCAAGAAGATCTACGACAAGCTTGTCGCCGACCTTTCCTCGGCCGTCTCGACCATCAAGTACAACCGCCCCGACGACACCGAGAACGAGATCGGGCCGCTCATCTCACGCCGCCAGCGCGACCGCGTTTCGAGCTTCGTCGAACGCGCCTCCGAGTTGAAGCACATCGAGATCACCACCGGTGGCAAGCCGGGCGAGGGCTCCGGCTTCTTCTACCAGCCGACGGTCGTCGCCGGCGCCTTGCAGGAAGACGAGATCGTGCGCCGCGAAGTGTTCGGGCCGGTCGTCTCGGTCACTCGCTTTTCCGAAGTCGACGAGGCGGTGAGCTGGGCCAATGACAGCGACTATGGCCTCGCGTCCTCGGTGTGGACCAAGGATGTCTCGCGCGCCATGGCGACAGCCGCTCGGTTGCAATATGGCTGCACCTGGATCAACACCCATTTCATGCTGACCAACGAGATGCCGCATGGCGGGCTGAAACAGTCCGGCTACGGAAAGGACATGTCACTCTATGCCCTGGAGGATTATACCGCCGTGCGGCATGTGATGGTGGCACACGGCTAGCGCCTTCCCTTCTCCCCGCTCACGGGGAGAAGGTGGCCCGAAGGGCGGATGAGGGGCAGCACAAGCTTCTGCCAACTTGGCGCTGCCCCTTATCTGCCTGCCGGCATCTTCTTCCCGTTAACGGGCAGAAGAGCGCTACTCCACAATGCGATAGATGTTCCACAGGCTGGTGCCCGACACCACATAGGGCTCCATCTCCTTCCCCCATTTGGCGTGCGCGTCGATCTTGCCGATCTTGGCGAAGAATTCCTCCAGTTGTGCCAGGCTTTCGACCTGGTGGTGTGACTCGACCGTCGCCTCCCGTGCGCCGATCGAACCGGTCATGATCTGGAACTCAAGCTCGGCGAGACCGACCTGCGAGCCGATCTCGCGTTCCCATTTTTTCAACAAGTCGAGCACTGCCTGCTTGTGCCCGAACTTGGCGTCGATCTGCCATCTGGCGCTGAACATGGCCGCCTCCTCACTCGTCCCATGCCTGCACGACGGTCTGCCGCGCAATCTGGCCGTCCTTCAGCTCCAGCATCGCCGCGCAGAACACTTTTGTGCCGTCCGGGTAGTCGCAGGCCTGGGTGAAGGCGAGGTTGTCGCCGTCGGCGATGGTGGTGTCGACCTTGTGGGTCATCGCCCGGCTGCAGATGTCGTCCCAGAACGTGCTGATCGCCGCGCGCCCGCGGATTTCGCGCGGCTTGCTCGGCGGATTGTTGCGGTCGATTACCCGCACCAGCGCGTCGTCGGCATAGAAGCTCGACAGCAATTTTCCGTCACGGCCTTCGATCGCTTTCTTGATCGCCGCGCCGTCCACGGCCTGTGTCTTGGTCACCATTGTATCCTCCATGTGCCCGTCTTCACGAGCGGGCGTTTGATTGATCGGCGCTGTCCGGCGTTCATCGCCGGGGAGTGATTTTTCTACTGTGACTTCGCCTTGACGGCGGCGAACACCTCATCGGCCTGCTGCTTGAAAGTCGCGAGATCGACCTGGCTGCCGTTGAGCATCGTCGACCAGTGGCGCACGATCGCGGCCATCGCCACCGCTTCCTTGATCTCCTCGTCGGTTGCGCCATTGAGCTTGGCTGCCTGCGTGTGGAAATAGATGCAGTACTGGCAGGGGATCTGCGCAGCGACAGCGAGGCCCATCAACTCCTTGGTCTTGCCATCGAGCGCGGTTTTCGGGTTGAGCTGCACCCCTTTGATCTCAGCCCAGGCGCCGGCGACCGCGACGTCCGGCAGTGTCCTGAACATGTCCGGCACCGAGCCGAGCGTCGCCTGGATATCCTTGTAGGCAGCCGTTGCCGAAGCATCCTCGGCCTTTGCCGGGGCAACAGTCAGGAGCGCACCAATGCCTGCTGCCATCACCAATGATTGGATCTTCCATTTCAACATTTCATCCTCCCTTCGCGGTGCCTTTTCTCGGCGACATCCGCCTGGCCTGCGGAGAGAATTGATACGCTTACGCTTCCGTGGCCGCTTCGCCCGAAAGCGCCATGGCTCTCATGGCCCGTCCGGGCCAGCGTGCCTGGCAGAAAACGCCGCCGCAGCCGCGCGCGACGGCAGATCCAGCTTGAGCAATATGTTGGCGACGTGGCGCTTGACCGTGTGCTCGCTCAGCCTGAGTTCGGCGGCAATCGCGGCATTGCTCTTGCCGTCGGCAATCAGGCTCACCACCTCGCTTTCGCGTGCCGTCAGCGCTGCCGGCTCGGTCATCCGGGCTTTGGGCCGGCAGGCGGGCTCCAGATGCTGTTCGGACGTCGCATGCACCAGGGCGAGCGGCTCATCGAGTTCGTCAAGCGCGATCCGCCCGGCATCGGTGAAATGAAGGCCCGAACCGGTTGCCAGATCGGCGACCAGCCGGGACGCGAGGATATCGCCGCTGCCGGCATGGGCGGCAAGCTGCATCGTCACGCGCCCTGTCAGCCCCGCCGGCGGTCCGCGCAACTCGATCTCGCCGACATGCGCACCTTGCGCTGTGGCCACGCCGATCTTCTGTGCCGCGTCGCGCAGCGCCGCCGCACAGCGTATGGCACGCGCCGGGGCGTCGAAGCGCGACATCATCAGCTCGCCATGCGTTCCAGCAGAGCGGCCACCATGGCGCCCGACCAGCAGCCGCCAAGTTTCCTGAAAACGCTGGCTGCGCTCGCTCCACATGCGGTCGCCGAGGCGCGCGGTATCGTAGATGCGGGTCGCTAGAAGTGCGGCTAGCACGCGCTCCGCCTCGGCGACAGCGCGCTCGCCGGTTAGAAACTCCTCGATCAGGTCGGCCACCCGGTCCACGTCGCCGGTCCAAATCGGGTGGTCGCGGCCAGGGATCACGACCAGGCGGGCATTCGGGATCTTTTTGGCCAGGAAACGACTGGCGTCGGGATCGACCCGCGCATCGTTGCGGCGATGGATCAGCAACGTTGGTGCGCTGATCGCCGCCAGCACGCCGCGCACGTCGATCCCCGCATTCATGCGCGCCAAGGCAGCTGCCGCCGTCGGGCTCGCCGATAGCCGCTCGAAGCGCCCCCACCATGTTGCAAAACGGGAATCGTCAACCCGGCCAGGCGCGAAATGAGGCAAGGTGGCGCCGGTGCCCCATGCGGTCTCCGCCATCTCGATGAAGGCGTCGAGGCGTTCCGGTGGCATCACCCATTTGTGGAAATGTGCATAGCCGCCATAGAGCACCAGCGCCCGGGTCCGCTCCGGATAGGTGGCGGCGAACAGCATCGCCATCGGCGCGCCTTCCGAAGCACCGAGCAATGCCGCACGGCCGCTGCCAGTGGCATCCATCACCGCACGCACATCGTCCATGCGGGTTTCGAGACTAGGCAGGTGATGCGCATCGACGCGATCGGACAGGCCGGTGCCGCGCTTGTCGAACAGGATCAGCCGCGAGAACTCTGAAAGCCGTTTCAGCAGACGGCTGTAACCCTCGTCTTCCCAGTGTAGATCGAGATTGGAAATGAAGCCCGGCACGAAAACGAGATCGAACGATCCCTGGCCGACCACCTGGTAGGCGATCCGCACGTCGCCGCTTCGGGCGTATCGAGTTTCGATCGGCCTCACGAGGTTTGTCCGCCCGGCCCGACGATTTCTGGTCGCGGGATCATAGCAGAGGCGCGCGGATTGCGGCAGATGCAACTTTAGAGAGGTTGAATGTAAGCCGGCGGCAGCTAAAGAGACGTTTGCTGGCCTATTTCTGTGACGCTGCGGCGATCTCGGCCCTCCCGTCCGCGCTAAAACCTGCGCCCTCCGGCGCACTCGGCCGCTTGATCCTCACCGAGGCGGCCACGACAAGCTCGTTGAAGCCTTCGCCACCGCTGTCCAGCATTTCGAACAATTGCCGCCGCATCCTCGGTTCCCAGAACTTGTTGATGTGCTCGGCGACGCCGGCAATGCCTTCCTCGCGCGGCTTGGAGTGAAAAAAGGCTGCGATCTGGTTGGCCATGCGGACCAGCTTCTCGCCGGTGCTCATGATGTGGCCTTCGTCATGCGACATGCTTGGCAACTCCAGAAACCACCCGTTCGGGGTGGGTGAAAATATCGAAATCATCGCCGCGTACGAGAGCCACCAGCGTCATGCCAGCCTCTTCTGCGGTGCGGATGGCAAGTGCCGTCGGTGCCGAGACGGCAATGATGAAGGCAGCACCTATCGCCGCCGTCTTCTGCACCATCTCAACCGAAACGCGCGACGTCACGACGACGGCACCCGAGGTGCCGTCGATGCCGGCTTTGGCCAGTGCGCCGGCCAGCTTGTCGAGCGCATTGTGGCGGCCGACATCCTCGCGCGCCATGACGATGCCCTTGCCGTGGATGTAAAAGCCGGCGGCATGCACCGCACCGGTCTCGGCGTGCAGCGGCTGCACCCTCGACAGAAGCTTGACCGAGCGGATGATATCTTCGGCCGCAAGCGTAAGTTTTGACGAACCGACGGCCTCGACCGAGCGCATCGCTTCCTCGATCGATTCGATGCCGCACAGCCCGCAGCCGACCGGTCCGGCCAGCCTTCTGCGCCGCGCTTCGAAGCGCGTATTGGCCTGGTCCTTCAAGCTGATCTGGATGTCGATGCCGGCGCCGTGATCTTCGATTTCGATCGCCTCGATTTCTTGGCGGTCGGCGATGATGCCTTCGGTCAGTGAGAAGCCGAGCGCGAAATCCTCGAAATCGGCGGGACTTGCCATCATCACCGCATGAGTGGTGCCGGCAAAGGAGAACGCCACCGGCGTCTCTTCCGGCACCATACGGTTGGCGGCCGCAGTGCCGCCGGCGCGGTGCGCCAGCCGCGAGATCTGCGTCGTGGCTTTGCGGCGCGCGCTCAAAGATTACTCCGCTGCTTCCAGCGTCGCGATGCGACGGCTGTTGCGGGCCTGCTCGTCATAGTCGATCTGCCATTCCGACGGTCCGTTGGACGCGCCTACCTGCACCGCCGTCACCTTATATTCCGGACAGTTGGTTGCCCAGTCGGAGAAGTCGGTGGTGATGACGTTGGCCTGCGTGTCGGGGTGGTGGAACGTCGTATAGACCACGCCAGGCGACACCTTGTCGGTGATCAGCGCGCGCAGCGTCGTCTCGCCGGAGCGGCTCGTCAGGCGGACCCAGTCGCCGTCGCGCAGGCCGCGGTTTTCGGCGTCATGCGGGTGGATCTCAAGCCGGTCCTCGCTGTGCCACATGATATTGTCGGTACGCCGGGTCTGCGCGCCGACATTGTACTGCGACAGGATGCGGCCGGTGGTCAGCAGCAGCGGGAAGCGCGGTCCCGTCCTCTCGTCGGTCGCAACATATTCGGTGCGGATGAACTTGCCCTTGCCGCGCACGAAACCGCTGATATGCATGATCGGCGTGCCTTCCGGCGCCTTCTCGTTGCAGGGCCACTGCACCGAGCCCATCTTTTCCAGATAGTCGTAAGAGACGCTGGCGAAGCTCGGCGTCGTCTTGGCGATCTCGTCCATGATTTCCGACGGATGCTGGTAATTCCAGGCAAGCCCCATCGTCTGTGCGAGCTTCTGCGTCACTTCCCAGTCGGCCAGCCCGTTCTTCGGCGCCATCACCTTGCGCACGCGGTTGATGCGGCGCTCGGCATTGGTGAAGGTGCCGTCCTTCTCGAGGAAGGTCGAGCCGGGCAGGAAGACATGCGCGTAGTTGGCGGTCTCGTTGAGGAAGAGGTCGTGCACGACCACGCATTCCATTGCCGCCAGCCCTGCGGCGACATGCTTGGTGTCGGGATCCGACTGCAGGATGTCCTCGCCCTGCACATAGAGGCCCTTGAACGAGCCGTCGACGGCGGCGTCCAGCATGTTGGGGATGCGCAGGCCGGGCTCATCGTCGAGCTTGACGCCCCACAGGCTCTCATAGATGTCGCGCACCGCGTCGCCGGAGACGTGGCGATAGCCGGGCAGCTCATGCGGGAACGAGCCCATGTCGCAGGAGCCCTGGACATTGTTCTGGCCGCGCAGCGGGTTCACGCCGACGCCCGGCCGGCCGACATTGCCGGTCGCCATGGCAAGGTTGGCGATGGCGATGACCGTGGTCGAGCCCTGGCTGTGCTCGGTCACGCCGAGGCCGTAATAGATCGCGCCATTGCCGCCGGTGGCAAACAGCCGAGCGGCGCCGCGGATCTCTTCGGGATCGACACTGGCAAGCTGACCGACCACTTCAGGGCTGTTTTCTGGCAGCGCCACGAACGACGCCCAGTCCTGGAACTCGTCCCAATCGCAGCGCTCGCGGATGAAGGCCTCATCGAACAGGCCTTCGGTGACGATGACGTGGGCAAGCGCGGTGACCACGGCGACATTGGTGCCGGGCTTCAGCGGCAGATGATGCTGCGCCTCGATATGGGCCGAGCGCACGATATCGGTGCGGCGCGGGTCGAGCACGATCAGCTTGGCGCCCTTGCGCAGCCGCTTCTTCATGCGCGACGCAAATACCGGATGTGCGTCGGTCGGATTGGCACCGATGATCATCACCACGTCGGTTTTCTCGATCGAATCGAAATCCTGGGTGCCGGCCGAAGTGCCGAATGTCTGGCCAAGACCATAGCCGGTCGGCGAATGGCAGACGCGGGCGCAGGTGTCGACATTGTTGTTGCGGAAACCCTGGCGGATCAGCTTCTGCACCAGATAGGTTTCCTCGTTCGTGCAGCGCGACGAGGTGATGCCGCCGATCGAGGTGCGGCCATACTGGTACTGGATGCGGCGGAACTCGTTGGCGGTATGGGTGAGCGCTTCTTCCCACGACACTTCGCGCCATGGATCGGTGACCTTTTCGCGGATCATCGGATTGAGGATGCGCTCCTTGTGGGTCGAATAGCCGTAGGCAAAACGTCCCTTGACGCAGCTATGGCCACGGTTCGCCTTGCCGTCCTTGTAGGGCACCATGCGCACCAGCTCGTCGCCGCGCATTTCGGCCTTGAACGAGCAGCCGACGCCGCAATAGGCGCAGGTGGTGACGACCGAATGCTCCGGCTGGCCGATCTTGATCACCGATTTCTCGGAGAGCGTCGCCGTCGGGCAGGCCTGCACGCAGGCACCGCAGGACACGCATTCGCTGTCGATGAACAGCTGATGCATGCCGGGCGAGACGCGGCTTTCGAAGCCGCGGCCCTCGATGGTCAGCGCGAAGGTGCCTTGCACCTCCTCGCAGGCGCGCACGCAGCGCGAGCAGACGATGCATTTCGACGGATCATAGGTGAAGTACGGGTTGGACTCGTCCTTCGCCATCCATTTGAAATTTTCTGCGCCGTCGTTCTTCTTGAAAACGTGGTTGTCGCCCTCATAGCCGTAGCGCACGTCGCGCAGGCCGACGACGCCGGCCTGCGTCTGCAATTCGCAGTCGCCATTGGCAGCACAGGTCAGGCAGTCGAGCGGATGGTCGGAGATGTAGAGCTCCATCACGCCGCGGCGGATGTCCTTCAGCCTTCCGGTCTGGGTATGCACCACCATGCCCGGCGCCACCGGCGTCGTGCAGGAGGATGGCGTGCCGTTGCGGCCGTCGATCTCGACCAGGCAAAGCCGGCAGGAGCCGAAGGCGTCGACCATGTCGGTGGCGCAGAGTTTCGGAATGGCGATGCCCGCCTCCATCGAGGCGCGCATGATCGAGGTGCCTTCCGGCACGGTGACGGTGAAGCCGTCAACCGTCAGCGTCACCTGCTTCTCGGAGGTCGAGGCCGGTGTGCCGTAGTCGATTTCCTGAACGAGACCCATGGCGAGACTCCTATTCTGCTGCTTCGGCGACCGGCGCCGGCTTGAAATCATCGCGGAAGTGGTTGATTGCGCTCATCACCGGGTAGGGCGTGAAGCCACCCAGCGCACAGAGCGAACCGAACTTCATCGTGTTGCAGAGGTCTGTCACCAGCTCGATCTGCTTTTCCGGCTCGATACCCCTGGCGATCTTGTCGATCGTCTCGACGCCGCGCGTCGAGCCGATGCGGCATGGCGTGCACTTGCCGCAGCTTTCGATGGCGCAGAACTCCATGGCGAAGCGCGCCTGCTTCAGCATGTCGGCGGTGTCGTCGAACACGGTGATGCCGGCATGGCCGATCAGCCCGTCCTTGGCGGCGAAAGCCTCGTAGTCGAATGGCGTGTCGAACAGGGCGCGGGGAAAATAAGCTCCCAACGGACCCCCGCCCTGCACCGCCTTGACCGGACGTCCGGTCGCCGTGCCGCCGCCGATGTCATCGACGATCTCGCCAAGCGTCATGCCGAACGCTGCCTCGAACAGGCCGCCATATCTGACATTGCCGGCGATCTGGATCGGAATGGTGCCGCGCGAGCGGCCCATGCCGAAATCCTTGTAGAAGGCAGCACCCTTGTCCATGATGACAGGCACCGATGCCAGCGAGATGACGTTGTTGATTACCGTCGGCTTGCCGAACAGGCCCTGGATGGCCGGCAGTGGCGGCTTGGTGCGAACGACGCCGCGCTTGCCTTCGAGGCTGTTGAGCAGCGAGGTCTCCTCGCCGCAGACATAGGCACCGGCGCCGACGCGGATTTCCAAGTCGAAGGCGTTGGGCGTGCCCAGCACGTTGACGCCGAGCAGGCCCGCCTCGCGGGCGACCTCGACCGCCTTCTGCATCATCGCCACCGCATGCGGATATTCCGAGCGGATATAGACAAAACCCTTGGTCGCGCCGGTCGCGACGCCGGCGATCGCCATTCCCTCGATCAGCACGAAGGGGTCGCCCTCCATGATCATGCGGTCGGCGAAGGTGGCGCTGTCGCCCTCGTCGGCATTGCAGACGATATACTTTTTGTCGGCCGTCGTATCGAGCACCGTTTTCCATTTGATGCCGGTCGGGAAGCCGGCGCCGCCGCGACCGCGCAGGCCCGACTCGGTGACCTGCTTGACGATGTCGGCCGGCGCCATCGCCACGGCGTTCTGCAGGCCCTTCAGCCCGCCATGTGCCTTGTAGTGATCGAGCGACAGCGGATTGATGACGCCGCAACGCGCGAAGGTCAGGCGCGTCTGCCTGGCCAGGAACGGGATCTTGTCGGGCGCGCCCAGCCAGCGCTTGTGGTGACCGCCGGTGAGGAAGCCGCTGTCGAACAGTCCTTTGACGTCGGACGGCTTTACCGGCCCGTAGGCGACGCGGCCCTTGTCTGTTGTTGCCACTTCGACCATCGGCTCGAGGAAATAGGCGCCGCGCGAACCGTTGCGCACGATCTTGGCCTCAATGCCGCGATCGGCCAATTCTCTCTCAATCGCCTTGGCGACCTTTTCCGCACCCAGCGCCAGCGCGCCGGAGTCTCCCGGAATGTAGATGCGCGGGATCACGAGCGCACCTCGGCAACGATCTCGTCGAGCTTTTCGTCATCGAGCCGGCCGATCACCGCGCCGTCCAGCATCGCCGATGGCGCGCAGGCGCAAAGGCCGAGGCAATAGACCGGTTCCAGCGTCACCGAACCGTCGCGCGCCGTCTCGTGGAAACCGATACCCAGCAATTGCTTGAGCTTGGCGGCAATGGCATCCGAGCCCATCGACTGACAGGCTTCCGCCTGACAGAGCTTCAGCACATGCCGCCCGGCCGGGTGGCTGCGGTAGTCATGGTAGAAGGTTACGACGCCGTGCACCTCCGCCTTGGAGATGTTCAGCGCCTCGGCGATCACCGGCAGCGCGTCCTGCGGCACATGGCCGAACTCTTCTTGGATGCCGTGGAGGATCGGCAATAGCGGGCCTTCGAGGCCCTTCAGCTCCTGGATGATCGCCGCCGTGCGCGACGCGATCTCGGTACTTGCAGGCTGCATTGTCATGCAGCGCCCTCCCTGGTCGTTGCGATCCAATGCATGTCGCCCAAAAGTGCGAAACGTTCTTTTTGGGCAACGACATGCGATGTCGCTAAGTGTTTAGGAAATCAGAGGAAACCCGCCAAATCAATAAAGCCGATCCGTTGCTCGATAGAAATCTTCTATCGATCCCACTCATCCAGCAATCTCTAGCTCAACGGCGGGCGCGGAAATCGTCTGCCAGCGCCATCGCCTCGTCCAGCAGCGCCGAGACCAGCGGCGTGTGCGGCTCGCGCGGCGTCGCAACCAGCCCCACGGTGTGGCTGGCATCCGGCTCGACGATCGGTATGGCCCGGATCGGCTCGGAAAAGCCGAATGTTTCCGAGAGGTTGAGCGGCATGATCGACGACCATTTGCCGGTACGGATATGGGAGAACAGCACGATCATCGAATTGGATTCGAGTGTCGGCCGCACCTGCGTGCCGGCTTCGGCCAAATGCTGGTCGATGATGCGGCGGTTCTGCATGTCCGGCGTCAACAGGCAGAGCGGCAGCTGGCTGAGCTCCGCCCATGTCACTTTGTCGCGGTCGGAATAGGGGTTTCCGACGGCGGTGATCAGCTGATAGCGCTCGTCATAGAGCGGCACGCTGGTCACCCGCCCCAGTGGCTCGTTGTCGAGATAGGTGATGCCGGCGTCGATGTCGAAATTGCCGAGCAGCGACAGCACCTCGATCGAGGTGCGCGACAGCACCGAGAAGGTCACGCCGGGATGTTTTGCCCGAAAGGGTGTCGTCAGCCGCGCCACCATGGCCAGCGCCGTCGGGATGGCCGCGATGCGGATGCGTCCCGAAAGGCCGTGACGCGCCGCCCGCATCTCCTCGCGCATGGTGCGGGTATCGCCGACGATGCGGCGCGCCCACACCAGCACCTGTTCTCCCTCCGGCGTCAGCCCCTGAAAGCGCGAGCCGCGCAATACCAGCATCACGCCGAGCTGGCCCTCCAGCTGCTTGATCCCGGCCGAAAGCGTCGGCTGGGTGACGCCGCACACCTCCGCCGCCCGGCCGAAATGCTCTTCCCTGGCCAGCGCGATGAAGAATTCCAGCTTGTCGATCATGCCATCTGTCCGGTGCGTCCAGTGCCAAGGTCGGGGAAATTGCCTTCCGCCGCAAGCTGCATGTGCAATCGGCAGCATCCACACCTTTCAGCCGGCTTACTATTTCCCGCAGCGGCATGCGGCGCTATGTGGATAAGGCGAGGTCGTGGGGCACGGGAGATCGAACATGCTGGGCTGGTTCCGCAAGCTGCTGCCGCGCGAAGATCGCTTCTTCGACCTCTTCGAGCAGCACTCCCGCACCGTGGTCGATGGCGCCGAGGCGCTCGAGCAGCTCCTCCAGGGCAAGGACATCGATCGCTGGTGCCAGAAGATCATCGATCTTGAAGACCAGGCCGATCACATCACCGCGGAAGTCCTGCTTTCCGTGCGGCGCTCGTTCATCACGCCTTTCGATCGCGGTGACATCAAGGACCTGATCCAGTCGATGGATGACGCCATCGACATGATGCACAAGACCGTCAAGACGGTGAAGCTGTTCGACAAGAAGGAATTCGACCCGCTGATGCAGGAAATGGGCGGCGTCATCGTTATTGCAGCCAAGCTGGTCGCCGAGGCCATCCCATTGCTCAGCAAGATCGGCGCCCACAGCGTGCGCCTCAATGCGATCGCCGAAGAGGTCATGCGCGCGGAAGGCCGGGCCGACGATCTGCACGAGCAGGGCCTGAAGGACCTGTTCAAGAGGCATGGCCGCAGCGACCCGATGGCCTACCTGATCGGCAGCGAGATCTATGGCGAGCTGGAAAAAGTGGTCGACCGGTTCGAGGACGTCGCCAATGAGATCAGCGGCATCGTCATCGAGAACGTTTAGCCAATGGAAGCCGCCATCGCCTTTCCCGTGCTGGCCGGGCTCATCGCCGTTGCGCTGTTCTTCGATTTTCTCAACGGCCTGCACGATGCCGCCAACTCTATCGCCACCATCGTCTCCACGCGTGTGCTGAGGCCACACTATGCGGTGCTGTGGGCGGCCTTCTTCAATTTCATCGCCTTCCTGTTCTTCGGCCTTCATGTTGCCGAGACCTTGGGAACGGGCATCATCGACGCCAGCATCGTCACCCCGGGGGTGATCTTCGCCGCTCTCGTCGGTGCCATTGTCTGGAATATCGTCACCTGGCTCGTCGGCATCCCCTCCAGCAGCTCGCACGCGCTGATCGGCGGACTTGTCGGTGCCGGCGTTGCAAAGGCAGGCGGCGGCGCCATCGTCTGGACCGGACTCGGCAAGACCATTGCGGCCATCGTCCTGTCGCCGGCGACCGGATTTCTGCTGGCGCTTGTCCTGATCCTTACCGTCTCCTGGGCGTTCGTGCGCCAGACACCGTTCGCCGTGGACAACACTTTCCGCGTCATGCAGTTCGTTTCCGCCTCGCTCTATTCGCTCGGCCATGGCGGCAACGACGCACAGAAAACCATGGGCATCATCGCCGTGCTGCTCTATTCGCAAGGCATGCTCGGAGAGAATTTCTACGTGCCGCTATGGGTCGTCATCACCTGTCAGGCGGCGCTGGCGCTGGGCACATTGTTCGGCGGCTGGCGCATCGTCCACACCATGGGCTCGAAGATCACCCGGCTGAACCCGATGCAGGGGTTCTGCGCCGAGACCGGCGGTGCGATCACCCTGTTCGCCGCCACTTGGCTCGGCATTCCGGTGTCGACGACGCATACGATCACCGGCGCCATTATCTGCGTCGGCGCCGCCCGCCGCGTCTCGGCTGTGCGCTGGGGCATCGCCGGCAACATCGTCATCGCCTGGATTGTCACTCTGCCGGCCACCGCCGCGATTTCGGCCCTTACCTACCTCGCGGTCAGCCTGGCGGCGTGACGTGAGTGGCACCTGAAATCGTATTGTGCGGCAGCGCGAAATCTACCTGTCCACAAGGTTCAGGATGTTACCGTCCGGATCCTTGAACCAGGCAACCTTCATGCCGTGACCGACGTGGATGTCGCCTTCCAGCGTCAGGCCCGGCATCTCGTAGTGCTCGAAGACCACGCCCTTCGATTTCAGCGCCTTGACGACGGTGTCGATCTCGTCGCCGACCATCCAGGTCACCGCTGTTGCCTTGTTGGTGCCGGCGAACTTCGAGTGGTACACATTGATGCTGGTGTCGCCGCTTTTGTAGACGATCAACTCGCCACCCTCATTGTGTACCTCTGTCAGGCCGAGCGTTCCCTCATAGAAAGACCTGGCCTTCGCCAGATCTTTCACCGCGAGATTGGCCGTTGCGTTGCTGTTTGCGAGCATGATTGTCTCCTTCCTTGCTGGCGAGCACGCCCGAGCCCTGCAGGAAAATAGGGCTGCTTTGCCTTCTGGCGACCGCAGCTCGCGCGATCGGCGTGCCTCTTCCTAAGACGTTTCGATTGACGCAAATCCCTACAAGTGGACGCAAGTTTTTGAAGCCATGCCACTGCGCGTGCCGTTCCGCCGCTTGGTTCTGTTCGGGAACTGCATTATCTGATGCGGAAAAGCAGAGGAAAAGCTGATGCCCGCCGTCCAGGAAAACGTCACCAAGGAAATCGTCATCGAGCGCCTGAAGACGGTCAATGGGCCGGATTTCACCGGCAACATCGTCGACCTCGGCATGGTTTCCGAGATTTTCATTGCCGATGCCAAGGTCTTCTTCTCGATCACCGTTCCTGCCGCCCGGGCCCAGGAGATGGAGCCGTTGCGCGCCGCAGCCGAACGGGTCGTCAAGGCGATCCCCGGTGTCGCCGGCGCCGTGGTCGCGCTGACGGCGGAAAAGAAGGGTGGCGGCATGGAGGCTCCGGTTCCGCAAAGACCCGCTCCCAGGCCCGCCCCAAGGCCCACACCTGCGGCCGCACCCGCTGCCGCGCCACGCCCGGCTCCGCATGCTCCGGCCTCGCACAGCCAGGGCAAACGCGGCGTGCCCGGCATCGAGGCGATCATCGCTGTCGCTTCCGGCAAGGGCGGCGTCGGCAAGTCGACCACCGCCGTCAACATCGCTCTTGGCCTCGCCGCTAACGGCTTGAGGGTTGGTGTGCTTGACGCCGACATCTACGGCCCGTCCATGCCGCGGCTGCTCAACATCCATGGCCGGCCGCAGACCGTCGACGGCAAGGTCCTGAAGCCAATGGAGAATTACGGGCTGAAGGTCATGTCGATGGGCTTCCTCGTCGATGAGGAGACGCCGATGATCTGGCGCGGGCCGATGGTGATGTCGGCGCTGACGCAGATGCTGCGCGAGGTCGAGTGGGGTCCGCTCGACGTGCTCGTCGTCGACATGCCCCCCGGCACTGGCGACGCGCAGCTGACCATGGCCCAGCAGGTGCCGCTCGCCGGCGCCGTCATCGTCTCGACGCCGCAGGATCTGGCCCTGATCGATGCGCGAAAGGGCCTCAACATGTTCAAGAAGGTGGACGTGCCGCTGTTGGGCATCGTCGAGAACATGAGCTACTTCCTCGCCCCCGACACCGGCAAGCGCTACGATATCTTCGGCCACGGAGGCGCGCGCCGCGAGGCCGAGCGCCTCGGCGTCACCTTCCTCGGCGAAGTGCCGCTCGAGATGGGCATCCGCGAAAGCTCGGATGCCGGCACACCGGTGGTGGTCTCGAAGCCCGATGGCGCCGAGGCAAAAATCTACCGCGACATCGCTTCTAAGGTCTGGGACAGGGTCAATGAAGAACGCGGCGCGGCGGAAGCCGCGGTGCCGAGCATCGTGTTCGAGTAACGCGGATATCCCTCTCCCTTGAGGGGAGGGTGCCGCGCGAAGCGCGGTGGGAG
>NZ_RZTA01000068.1:0-34675 GCF_004023115.1 Mesorhizobium sp. M6A.T.Cr.TU.017.01.1.1 | reverse complement strand
GATGACCACGGGCACGGTCACCAGCACCGAAAACGGATTGGTGAGGCCGCCGGTCATGTAGAGCAGGCCGGCAAGCTGCAGGCTGTCGATGGTCAGGATGGCAAAGGCCGGCAGCGGCGTCAGCCGATGCGCCGCCGGATAGCGGAAGGTCAGCAACAGGTTCATCCAGGCCGAGCAGGCGATCAGCGCGAAGCAGAGGCTGACAGGCAGCGGGAACTTCAGCCCATAGGCAACGACGAGCACCGTCAGGCTCTGGCCGACGATGGCGAGCCAGCGCAGCCTGATCAGCGTGTTGAGACGCAGCCGCTGGCTTTGCTGGAAGTCGGGCGCCTGCAGGATGTTTATCATGACCAAGGATTATAGCCGGGAAAGGAGAAGCGGTAGATGTTTCTGTCTTCTTGTTGACCATGATCGGATCACGGTCGGGATGCATCAGCTGCCACGCGGTTTGGCGCGGCTGGTGGCGGTGGCGAGAAGCGGGTTCTCCGGCCAGACGTGCCGGGGGTAGCGGCCACGCATGTCGACCCGCACATCGGCCCAGGAACCGCGCCAGAAGCCGGGCAGGTCACGCGTCGTCTGGATCGGCCGGTGGGCGGGCGACAAAAGCTCGAGCGTCAGCGGCACGGTGCCATTGGCAATCGAAGGATGCCGGTCGAGACCGAACAGCTCCTGCACGCGGATCGCCAGCACCGGCCATTCCCCGTCATAACGGATCGGCACGCGGCTGCCTGACGGCGCGTCGAAATGGGTCGGCGCCAGCGCCTCGATCCTGCGCTGGAGATCGTGCGGCACCAATGCCATGAGGCCGGCCGAAAGCACGCCCGGATCGATCGCGGCAAAGGACGACGCACCGGAGAGGTACGGCAGCAACCAATCGTCGAGGCGGTCGATGAGCGCGGCGTCGGAAACATCGGGCCAAGGCGCGCCAAGGCCGCGATGCAGCCAGCCGAGCCGTTGGCGCAGCGTTTCCGCCTCCCTGCCCCACGGCAAAAACGACAGCCCGTGTTGGCGCAAGGCGTCGAGGATGGCGCGATCCGCCTCAGTGCCAGCCGGCGCCGGCAGCATGCGTTCGGACAGCGTGATGGCGCCGAGGCGAACGGTTTCTCGCATGCGCACCGCGCGCCTGTCGCGGTCGAAGCTGGTTTCCCCGCGGGTCTCGATCTTGTCGGCAAGCGAAGCGCGAATGTCGGTCTCATCTATCGCCGCTGCTGCCGTGATGCGGGCATTTTGCGCCTTGCCCTGCAGGTCAGCGACGACGAGCCAGGTTTCGCCCGCCAGGGGATCAGCGGTGTCGAGCATGGCGCCCGAGCCGTTGGCCAGCACGAAACGACCGCGCTCGCCGCGCGCCTTGGCGACGCGGTCCGGCCAGGCATGGATGAGGAGGGCGCCGGCCTCACCCTCCCCCTTGAGGGGAGGGTCGATCCGCGAAGCGGAGCGGGGTGGGGTCGGTTCGGGCACGCTGTCGGCGACCCCACCCCGGCTCTCTCGCTTCGCTACGCTCAGCTCGGTCGCCGACCCTCCCCTCGAGGGGGAGGGTTGAGCCTGCTTCGCCAGCCGCTCGGCGAGTCGCCGCGCGGCGGTGGCGCGCGGCGATTTTTCGGATCGGAACCGCATCAGCCGTCGTTCCAGGTCGGCGCCATCGCCGCCAAGGCCACGCTCGGTGAGCAGCACGGCGATCATGGCCGCTTCGAACGCCTGGCCGGTCTTTGCCGCCTCAGCGACCATGTGAGCCAGCCGTACCGGCAGCGCCAGCCTGCGCATGGCAGCACCCGCTTCCGTCAGGCGCCCTGCCTCGTCAATGGCATCGAGCGCACGAAGCAGCGATCTTGCCTCGTTGAGCGCCGGGGCCGGCGGCGGATCGAGGAAGGAAAGACTCACCGGGTCGGCGACACCGAACACGGCACAATCGAGCAGAAGTCCGGAAAGATCGGCCTCGAGGATCTCCGGCGGGGTGAAGGCGGGAAGTGCCGCCGTCTGCTCGGCCCGCCACAGCCGGATGGCGACGCCCGGTTGCGTGCGCCCGGCACGGCCAGCGCGCTGGTCGGCGGAGGCTCTGCTGACACGCACCGTCTCCAGCCGCGTCAGGCCGCTGGCCGGCTCGTAGCGCGGCAGCCGCGACAGGCCGGAATCGATGACGACGCGCACACCGTCGATGGTGATCGAGGTTTCGGCGATCGAGGTCGCAAGCACCACCTTGCGGCGGCCGGACGGCGCCGGCTTGATCGCGGCGTCCTGGGCCTTGCCGTCGAGCATGCCATAGAGCGGCACGATGTCGGTGTCGGCGCTGACGCGGCCCAGCAGCCGCTCGGCGGTGCGCTCGATCTCGCGCTGGCCGGGCAGGAAGGCGAGTACGCTGCCGCTCTCCTCGGCAAGGGCCGCGCGGATCGCCCTGGCCATGGCGTCTTCGATGGCGATCCCGGCCGGCCGATCGTCGTAGCGCACGTCGACGGGAAAGGCGCGGCCTTCGCTCTCGATCACCGGGGCGCCGGAAAGCAGCCGAGCGACACGCGCGCCGTCGAGCGTCGCCGACATCACCAGCAACCGCAGATCGGGCCTCAGCGCACCTTGCACATCGAGCGCCAGCGCCAGACCGAAATCGCCGTCGAGCGAGCGCTCGTGGAATTCGTCGAAGAACACCGCCGAGACACCGGGCAGTTCCGGATCGTCGAGGATCATGCGGGACAGCACGCCCTCGGTAACGACAAGAATTTTCGTCCTTGCCGAGGTCCGGTTTTCCATGCGCATGGCATAGCCGACCGTCTCGCCGGGCTCCTCGCCGAGCAGTTCGGCCATGCGGCGGGCAGCGGCGCGGGCAGCGAGCCGGCGCGGCTCGAGCAGAATGATCTTGCCCGTGCCGAGCCATGCTGCATCGAGCAGCGCCAGTGGCACCAGCGTCGTCTTGCCGGCGCCGGGCGGCGCCACCAGCACGGCGCTGTTGCCATGGCCAAGCGCCTCGCTGAGCGCCGGCAGCACGGCGGAGACCGGGAGTTCCGGCAAGGGTTTTCTGGTCATCGTCCCACGGACGTACTCATCCAATCGCGGCGGATCCGCAGCGCCCGCATATCAGCGGTGGCGGTCGCCGCGCAACCGACGGCAGCGGGCCAGTTCAAAGCCGGGTTCGCGAAAATGGGTTCCAGCGCACCGTGCCCAACCTCGCCTCCTCGCGCACCATCGTCAAAAGGCCGGAGCCACCGACGATGGCGAGACCGACAAGCGACAGAAAATCGGGATATTCCTGGAAGAACAGCGCGCCCAGGATCACCGCCCAGACGATCTGCGAATAATGCGTCGGCGCGATCCGGTTGGCTGGCGCGTATTTGACGGCCATAAGCTGAAGCAATTGTCCGCAAGAGGTGAACGCACCCGACAGCACCAACCAGGTCAGCTGCCTTGCGTCCGGAAGCGTGAATGACGTGGCCGCGGCACCGATGCCGTTGAAGAACAGGCCGTAGCCAATCAGCACGCCGAGCATCGTCGTGCGCTTTTCCCCAGCCGCGAGCGAGCGCATCAGGATGATGCTGGCGGCGGCAAGGAAAGCAACGCCGAACGCAGCGAGGTGACCGAGATGCATCTCGCGAAAGCCCGGCCGCACGACCAGCATGACGCCGGCAAAGCCGGCGACCACCGCCAGCCATCGCCAAGGGCCGACCTTCTCCTTGAGGATCACGGTCGAGAGAATGGTGACGCAGAGCGGCGCCAGGAAAATCAGCGCATAGGCTTCCGCCAGCGGGATGGTGGTGAAGGCATAGACGCTGAGCACGCCGGACGCGATGCCTGCCCAGGCGCGGGCCTGAACCGCCCAAGGCCGCTTCGTGCGCCAGAAATCGCGCCAGCGTTCGCCGTTCGGCCGGGTGAAGAGAAGAAAGAAGCCGGCAAACAATGTCGAGAAGAACCCGATCTCGAACACCGTGAACTGCCCACCCAGGCTTTTGACAACGGCATCGTTGCACGAATAGCTTGCATAGGCGATCAGAGCGAGCAGAATTCCGTTCGTCACGTGTTTCCATTTCCAGGGAGAGCAGAGTGAAGATACTGGCGCTCGGTGCGCATCCGGACGACATCGAGATCTTCATGTTCGGTACGATGGCAGCCTATGCCGCGCAAGGCGCAGAACTGGTTTTTGCGATAACCACGGATGGCGCCAAGGGTGGGAGGGGTGATCCGGGACCGCTCGCCCGCGCCCGCCGCAAGGAGGCGGCCGTGGCGGCGGACCTGCTCGGCGCAACACCACACTTCCTCGATTTTCCGGACGGCGCGCTGGTTGCCGACGCCGCGCTGATCGCGGCACTGAAGACGCTGATCGGCGACGTGAAGCCGGACCTGGCGATCACCCATGCGCCGAACGACTATCATGGCGACCACCGTGCGCTGTCGGACAGCGTGCGGATCGCGGCGTCTTTCGCAGTGCCGGTGCTGCATGCCGACACGCTCGGCGGCACCGGTTTTTCGCCGACGCATTATGTCGATATATCAGGGCATTTCGATCTCAAGACGATGGCGATCCGGGCGCATCAGTCGCAGGATCCCGAACGTTTCGTCGACGCGGCGCGCACGCAGAACGCCTTTCGCGCCGGCCAGTGCAATGGCGCAGCCGGTTCCTTCGCCGAGGCCTTCCGCTTCGAGCCGGTCTTCCCCTTCGCCGACATACGCGCCCTGCTGCCGCCGGCCCCGGCGCTGCGGCCGGTGACAGTGAGCACCAGAACGGTCAAATGAGCCGGTGCCCGGCGCGCCAAACAACCCGACAGAAGCCGCCTTTCCCGAACCAGCGCCCGGAGCCGACGCGTCATGCTGCGGTGCAGCGACGAATTCGCTTGCCTTGTTTAGTAAAAATTGCATCACTAAACAAATTACTAAACATCCGGCGCTCAACCCGTCATAGTGTTTAGGCCCCTGGAGGAGGGGGGTTGAGGTTTTTGAAACCGTCATCCGGGCGCGTTTCGCAAATGGGAGGAAGGCATGAAATCGACCTTGAAACTGACGTTGGGACTGACCTCGGCGATGTTTGCGTCGACAGCCGTTTCGAACGTCGCGCATGCGGAAGATCTGACGCTTTGCTGGGCAGCCTGGGACCCGGCGAACGCTCTTGTGGAACTGTCCAAGGATTTCACCAAGGAATCCGGCATCGGCATGAAATTCGAATTCGTGCCGTGGACCAACTATGCCGACCGCTTCCTCAACGAATTGAATTCCAAGGGCAAGCTGTGCGACCTGATCATCGGCGATAGCCAGTGGATCGGCGGCTCCGCCGAGAATGGCCATTACGTCAAGCTGAACGACTTCTTCGACAAGGAGAAGATCAGCATGGACGACTTCGTGCCGGCCACGGTCGTCGGCTATTCGGAATGGCCGAAGAACACGCCGAACTACTGGGCGCTGCCTGCCATGGGTGACGTCGTCGGCTGGACCTATCGCAAGGACTGGTTCTCCAAGCCGGAACTGCAGAAGGAATTCAAGGAGAAATACGGCTGGGATCTCGCCGCGCCGACGACTTTCGACCAGCTGAAGCAGATCGCCGAGTTCTTCCAGAAGCGCGAGATCGACGGCAAGACTGTCTACGGCGCGTCGATCTATACCGAGCGCGGCTCCGAAGGCATCACCATGGGCGCCATGGACGTGCTCTACAGCTTCGGCTTCAAATACGAGAACCCCGACAAGCCCTACGAGATGGACGGCTTCGTCAACTCCGAGAAATCGGTGAACGGTCTGGAATTCTACAAGGCGCTCTATGACTGCTGCACGCCTCCCGGGGCCTCGAACAGCTACATGGGCGAAGGCGTCGATGCCTTCAAATCCGGCCAGGTGGCGATGCACATGAACTTCGCCTTTACCTGGCCAGGCCTGCAGAAGGACGAGAATGTCGGCGGCGACAAGATCGGTTATTTCGCCAATCCCAAAGGTCCCGACGGTGATCAATTCGCCCAGCTTGGCGGCCAGGGCATCTCGGTGGTTTCCTATTCCGACAAGCAGGAAGCCGCGCTCAAATACATCAAGTGGTTCGCCAACAAGGACGTGCAGGCCAAATGGTGGTCGCTCGGCGGCTATTCCTGCCTCAACGCGGTCGTGAAAGACCCGAGCTTTCCGGCCAGCCAGCCTTATGCGCAGACCTTCCTCGACTCGATGGCCATCGTGAAGGACTTCTGGGCTGAGCCGAGCTATGCGCCGCTGCTGCAGGCGTCGCAGAAGCGCTTCCACGACTATGTCGTAGCCGGCCAGGGTTCGGCGAAGGACGCGCTCGACGGCCTGGTCAAGGACTGGACCGAGGTCTTCCAGGACGACGGCAAGATGTAATCGGCGAGAGACCGGCTCCTCCCGAGCCACGACCCCAGAGCCGGATGATTTCGGGTCGAAGACTCGAAATCATCCGGCCCCGGACCAAGAGCGAGTGAGCATGATGTCGTCCGAAAACCGCTTAACACTTTTCGGCATCATGCTCTGGTCCCGTGCCGCCCTTGGCACGGGACACAGTTCAGATAAATTCCAATGTCGAGACGACTTGAAGTGACCGAAGCGGGACTGACCATGCTCAATCGGACTGCGGACAGCGTTGCCCGGGCCACGCCTGAGCCGTTGGCCCGCAAGGTCCGGGGCATCAGCGACAAGGGCCTCGCCTGGCTGTTCATCTCGCCGACGATCCTGTTGCTGCTCGCCATCAACATCTTTCCGCTGTTCTGGGCGATCTATCTTTCCTTCACCAATTACCGCGCCAATCGCCCCAACGAGGTGGTGAAGAATGTCGGCCTTGCCAACTACAAGCGCATCCTCGGCGACCAGGACATCTGGATCGCCATGCAGACGACGGCGCATTTCGTGTTCTGGACCATCCTGCTGCAGACGCTGATCGGTTTCACGCTGGCCTGGCTGATCGACCGGAAGTTTCGCGGCCACGCCTTCTGGACGACCATCATTCTGGTGCCGATGATGCTGTCGCCCGCAGTGGTCGGCAATTTCTGGCGCTTCCTCTACGAGCCGCAGATCGGCCTGTTCGCCTATGCCGTCTCGTTCGTGTCAGGCATTCCGGCAACGGAGATCGGCATGCTCTCCAACGTCTCGCTGGCACCGTGGTCGATCGTCATCGTCGACACCTGGATGTGGACGCCGTACGTGATGCTGATCTGTCTCGCCGGGCTGCGCTCGATCCCCGAATATATCTATGAGGCGGCCGAGGTCGACCGTGCCTCCAACTGGCGGCAGTTCTGGTCGATCACGCTGCCGATGGCGCTGCCCTTCATCATGCTGGCGGTGCTGTTCCGCGGCATCGAGAACTTCAAGATGTTCGACATGGTCAACCTGCTCACCGGCGGCGGACCCGGCTCGACCACCGAAGTCGCCTCGATCACGCTGAAGCGGCAGGCCTTCGAAAGCTGGCGGACGGGCTATTCCTCGGCCTTCGCCATCATCCTGTTCGTCGCGGTGTTCGGGCTGGCCAATATCTACGTCAAGGCGCTCAACAAGGTGAAGCAGAGATGAGCCTGACGTCAGCCCATTCGGTCGTCGCACCCTCGGCCACGTCGAAGCGCGTCGCCGGCACGATCATCGTGCTTTACGCGCTGATCTCGATCGTGCCGCTGCTGTGGATCTTCGCCACCAGCTTCAAGACGCCGCCGGATTCGATTGCGTATCCGCCGAAGATCCTGTTCCAGCCTAGCCTCGAAGGCTACTGCAATCTGTTCACGACGCGCACAAGGCAGACGCCGGAATACATCAACTCGCTTGGACCGGCGACCGGCTTCTGCGACGAGACCACGCGCAAGCGCAACATGGTGATCGCCGGCCCGTCCAACTTCATGCCGCGCTTCGTCAATTCGCTGATCATCGCCTTCGGCTCGACTTTTTGCGCGGTGTTCCTCGGCACGTTGTCGGCCTATGGCTTCTCGCGCTTCAGGGTGCCGCTGGCCGACGACCTTCTGTTCTTCATCCTGTCGACGCGGATGATGCCGCCGATCGCGGTCGCCATTCCCATATATCTGATGTATCGCGAGCTTGGCCTGTCGGACACCGCGCTCGGCATGATCCTGCTCTATACGGCGGTCAATGTGTCGCTTGCCGTGTGGCTGCTGAAAGGCTTCATCGACGAGATTCCGCGCGAATACGAAGAAGCGGCGATGATCGACGGTTATACGCGGCTGCAGGCCTTCTGGCGCACCGTGCTGCCGCAGGCGACCACCGGCATCGCCGCGACCGCTATCTTCTGCCTGATCTTTGCCTGGAACGAATATGCGTTCGCCGCTCTGCTGACTTCGGGCACGGCGCAGACGGCGCCGCCCTTCATTCCGACCATCATTGGCGAAGGCGGCCAGGACTGGCCGGCGGTCGCTGCAGGCACGACGATCTTCCTGGTGCCGATCCTGGTGTTCACCATCCTGCTTCGCAAGCAATTGCTGCGTGGCATCACCTTCGGCGCGGTGCGCAAATGATTGATGTGGGAATAAGAAACCGACGGTGCCACCGTTTCCCTTCTCCTCGTCCGCGGCTACGGGATCGACACATTTGCGAACGCTTAACGTTTAGCGATAGCGTGCATGACAAGCAGGCACATGCATCTTCTTCCGCCGCGCCAGGTCGACCCCCACTCCGTCGAGCTTCGCTCGACACCTCTCCCCCGATCGACGGGGTAGAGGAAGGGCGCGAACTTAATTCAGCCAGACTCCCTTCCTCTCCCTCCGGAGGGGGGAGAGGTGGCGCTGCGAAGCAGCGACGGAGTGGGGGAACCACCTGGCAACCGCGTCGCCCCGTGAACGGGGTGAAGGAAGGGAGAACCGCATGACGCGCCCTGCCGTTTCCAGAAAATCGTCGTGGCGCGCACGCTCCGCCGCGGCCTGATGGAGAACATCGCGACGGTGCTCATCGCCATCGGCTTCCTGATGCTGTTTCAGCCCTTCGCGCTGTCGCTCTACACGTACTCCTTCGTCACCATGCTGGCCGGCACGGCGATGTTCATCATCGTCTCTAAGTTTCCGGAGTAGACGATGGCTGAAATCCGCGTTGAGCATCTGAGGAAGGCATTCGGCGATTTCGTCGCCGTGCAGGATTCCAACTTCGTCGTCGGGAATGGCGAGTTCTTCGTCATGCTGGGGCCGTCGGGTTGCGGCAAGACGACGACGTTGCGCATGATTGCCGGGCTCGAACTGCCGACCGGCGGCAAGATCCTGCTCGGCGGCGAGGACGTCACCATGCGACGTGCCCGCGAGCGCGACATCGCCTTCGTCTTTCAGCTGTTCGCGCTCTATCCGCACATGAATGTGCGTAAGAACATCGGCTTCCCGTTGCTGGCGCAAGGCATGCCCGGCATCGAAATCCGCCAGCGCGTCGAAGAGACGGCGAAGCTGTTGCGCATCGACCATCTGCTCAACAAATCGGTCTCCGGCCTTGCCGGCGGTGATCGCCAGCGCGTCGCGCTCGGCCGCGCCATCGTGCGGCGGCCAAAATGCTTCCTGATGGACGAGCCGCTCGGCACGCTCGACACCGAATTCCGCGATCTCATGGTCCATGAGCTGCGCGAACTGCACAACCGCATCCGCGCCACCACGGTCTACGTCACGCACGACCAGATGGAAGCGATGTCGATGGCCGACAAGATCGCGGTTATGAACCACGGCGTCATCGAGCAGTTCGGCACCCCGCGCGAAATCTACGACCGGCCGGCTACCATGTTCGTCGCCGATTTCATCGGCTCGCCGCCGATGAATTTTCTCGGCTTCGGCGGCGGGCTTTCAAAGGGTGCCAGGGAGATAGTGGTGCAAGGTGCCAAGGTGGCGGTGCCGGAGGTGCGCGAGGACATCGCGCCGGCCGACATGGCGCTCGGCATCCGACCGGAGCACATCCGCTTCGACGACGCCTCGAAGCTGCGCGGCGCCATCTACGGCACCGAGTATCTCGGCACCACGCAGATCGTTGCGGTGGAGACATCCGGCGGCATCATCAAGGCGCGGGTGCCGGCCGAAATCCGGCTCAATGCGGGAGACCATGTCGGCCTGGCCCTGAGCAGCGCGCGGCTGTCGCTGTTCGAAAAGGGCTCCGGCCGCGCGGTGAGAACCGCAATCCATGACGCAACCGCGGAGGTCCGCCATGGCTGACGTGCACATCCAACGCGTGACCAAAGCCTTTGGCGAGCATATCGCGGTGGACGCTCTCGATCTGCACGTCACCGATGGCGAATTCGTCGTGCTGCTCGGGCCGACCGGGGCCGGCAAGACGACGACGCTCCGGCTTATTGCCGGATTGGAACGGCCGGATACTGGCTCAATCCGTATCGGCGGACGCGACGCAACAGCACTCTCGCCGGCCGAGCGCGACACCGCCTTCGTCTTCCAGCAATATTCGCTCTATCCGCATCTGTCGGTCTACGACAATCTGGCCTTTCCGCTGCGCTCGCCTGCGCGGCGGCTGGGCGAGGACGCGGTGCGCCGCCGCGTCGAAGAGGTGGCCAAGATGGTGCGTATCCACCACAAGCTGAACAACCGCTCCACCAAGCTTTCCGGCGGCGAGATGCAGCGCGTCGCCATCGGGCGCGCCCTGGTGCGCAAGCCCTCGATCTATCTGATGGACGAGCCGCTGTCGTCGCTCGATGCCAAGCTGCGCGCCGACCTCCGGCTCGAGCTGAAGCGCATCCAGGCCGAGCTCGGCGCCACCATGCTTTATGTCACGCACGACCAGATCGAAGCGATGACGATGGCCGATCGCATCGGCATTCTCGCCGACGGCGTGCTGGTGCAGATCGGCACGCCACGCACCATCTACTCGGAGCCGGCAAACCTTCATGTCGCCGCAAGGCTCGGCCAGCCGGCAATCAATCTGTTGCCGACGGGCCTGCTGCCGGATGGCGACATGCCGGCGGGAACCAAAACGATCGGCGCGCGTACAGAACATCTGTCGATCGGCAAGGCATCGAATGGCCCCGCCGACGGCGTTGTTAACTGGGTCGAGCATTTGGGCGACCAGAACCACCTGCATGTGACGGTGGGAAGCAGAAAGCTGGTGACGCTGACCGACCCCGACATCCAACTGGAAAAGGGCGACAGGGTGATTATCCGCTACCGGGCGCCGCTGTTCTTCGACCAAGCCGGCAACAGGATTGCAAACCGATGAGCGCTGGGACGCTGGACAAGACTGGGACGATGGACAAGGTTGACCTGAAGACGCTGATATCCGTCACCGCCGACACGATTGCCGCCCACGCGGACGAACTGACTGCGCTCGACCAGGCGATCGGCGACGGCGACCATGGCCTGAACATGAAGCGCGGCTTCGAGGCAGTGCGGGCGGAGGCCGAGGGGTTTGCTGCAAAGCCATTGCCGGAGGCGCTGAAGGCGATCGGCACCAAGCTGGTGATGACGGTGGGCGGGGCATCGGGACCGCTGTTCGGGACGCTGTTCATGGCGCTCGGCAAGGAGATTTCCGCAGAGCCGGATCGCGCCAATCTGGCTACGGCTTTCGGCAAGGCACTCGAAGCGGTGGCAGCGAGGGGCAAGTCGCAAGTCGGGCAAAAGACCATGCTCGACGTGCTGCAGCCAGTGCATGAGGCGCTGTTGCAGGGAAAGACGGCAGCGGAAATCGCCGATGTCGCGGACCTTGCAGCCGATGCCACCGTGCCGATGAAGGCATTGCGCGGACGCGCTTCGTTCCTTGGCGACCGCTCGATCGGCCATATGGATGCCGGCGGGCGCTCGGTCGCGCTTCTGGTGCGGGCTGTCACTGAGACCATCGGGGAGCAAGCATGAGCAATGTTGGCATCGTTATCGTGTCGCATTCACCGCTGGTCGCCGAAGGCACGGCGGACATGGTGCGCCAGATGGTTGGCGACGAAGTGCCGCTTGCATGGTGCGGCGGAAACGGCCATGGCGGGCTGGGGACCAATGTCGAGGCGATCATGAGCGCCATCGACAAGGCCTGGTCGGAGGCGGGTGTCGCCATACTTGTCGATCTCGGCGGCGCCGAGACCAACAGCGAGATGGCGGTCGAGATGATCGGCGAGCCGCGCGCGCAGAAGATCATCGTCTGCAATGCGCCGATCGTCGAGGGCGCGGTGATGGCGGCGACGGAAGCTTCCGGCGGCGCTTCGCTCAGGGAAGTGGTGGCGACAGCACACGAACTGGCGCCGTCGTGAATGAACAGGAATTTTGACTCAATGTCCGCATCCGCAGAAGCCACCGTCCTGATCACCCACGAGGTGGGCCTGCATGCGCGCCCTTCGGTGAAGTTCACCAAGCTCGCCAAGACATTTTCGGCCGATGTCGAAGTTGCGCTCGCCGCCAACGGACCTTGGTTCGATGCCAAGAGCATCGTCAAGGTGATGGCGGCCAAGGCGCCGAAAGGGACGGTTCTGCATATCCGAGCGAGGGGTGACGGCGCCGGCGAGGCGGTCGGCGCGCTGGCCGAGCTGGTGCGGCGCGATTTCGACGAGGGCGTGGACCATGCCCGAACCGCTTAGGCTGAAGGGGATTTCGGCCTCGGCCGGCTATGCCGAGGGGCCGCTGTTCAACCTCGACCCGGTTGCCGCGCGCTATGCCGGCAAGGCAACGGCTGCTGAAGAGAAGGCTGCGCTCGATACGGCAATCGGTATTGCGACAGGCAGGCTCACCGCGCTGATCGAAGCGAGTGAAGGCGATGCAGCCGACATTCTCGAATTCCAGATCGCCATGCTGGAGGACGATGCGCTGACCGGCCCGGCCTTTGCCGCGATTGCCGCCGGCCAGCCAGCCGATGCGGCATGGCGGCAGGCACTGGATGCCGAGATCGCAGGCTACGAAACGTCGGACCAGGATTACTTCCGCGCACGCGCGGCCGACATGCGCGACATCAGAGACCAGGTGCTGCGCGCGCTGACCGACGACAGCGAGGCAGCTGCGCCGGCGGGAGCCATTTTCTATGGCGAGGACATCGCTCCGACGCGCTTCCTCGAAACCGACTGGAGTTCCGGCGGCGGCATCGCGCTGAAAGCCGGCAGTGCCGCCAGCCATGTCGCCATGCTGGCGCGCTCGCGCGGCGTGCCGATGATCGTGGGGCTTGGTGCTTCGCCGGCTCATCTTGCCGGCATCGCACTGCTCGACGCCGAGCATGGCGGCATCGTGCTTTCGCCATCGAAGGCCGAGATCGAAGCTTTCCGCCGGTCTTCGTCGTCGTTCACGGCCCGTCGCGACAAGGCACAGACCTATCTGGAGAGGCCGGCGGTGACAAAAGCCGGCACAGCGGTGCGCGTGCAGGTCAACATCGCCGATCCATCCGATGTCGACGGCATCGATATCTCGACCTGTGACGGCATCGGGCTGATGCGCACCGAATTCCTGTTCGGCAAGACGCTGCCCGACGAGGAGACGCAATATTGCGCCTACCGCAAGGTGCTGGAATGGGCGGGCGAAAAGCCGGTGACCATCCGCACCGTCGATGCCGGCGGCGACAAGCCGGTGCCAGGCTTCACCGTGGACGAGGGCAATCCGTTTCTCGGCCTGCGCGGCATCAGGCTGTCGCTGGCGCGACCGGAGGTCTTTCGCGTGCAGATCCGGGCCCTGTTGCGCGCCGCCGTGCATGGCAATCTCAAGGTGATGTTCCCCATGATCGCCGTGGCGGACGAGTACGAACGTGCCGTCGCGCTATTTACGGAAGAACAGGCTGGTCTCGTGGCGCGCGGCGTCGCGCAAAAAATGCCGCCGCTCGGCATCATGGTCGAGGTGCCGTCGGTTGCGATCGCGCCGGAAGCGTTTGCCAACGTCGCCTTCTTCTCGATCGGCTCGAACGACCTGACCCAGTATGTGATGGCGGCGGCGCGTGACAATGCTTTCGTCGCCCATCTGAATTCCGTCCGGCACCCGGCCGTGCTCCGGCTGATCGCCTCGGTTGCCGCCTTCGGCCGCGCGCAAAAGATTCCGGTCAGCCTGTGCGGCGACGCCGGTGGCGATCCAGCGTCGATCCCGGCGCTGCTTGAGGCCGGCCTGCGCGACCTTTCCGTGGTTCCCGCCCAGCTCGCCATGGCCAAGGCGGCCATCGCGGATGTATCGATCTAGGCGCTGGCATGGCCGACAAGACACCTGAACCCGGCTCCGAAGAGGCGATCCGCGCTTACAAGACCATCCTGTCGCAGGTGATCGACCAGCGCCCGTCCGGCATGCGCCAGCGCCTCGCCGACGCGCTCGGCAAGCACCGCAGCTTCGTCACGCAGATTTCCAGCCCGGCCTATTCGATCCCGATCCCGTCAAAACATTTGCCGGCTATTTTCTCCGTCTGCCATTTCAGCCCGGCCGAACGCGACCATTTTCTTGCCGCCTACCATCAGGCGCATCCGGGAAAAATGTCGATGGCGGCAGGCATGCGCAAGACGCGGCATGTCTCGCTCATCGTTCCCGATTTCGGCGACGACAAGCAGAACGCGGCCCTCGACCGGGCGGTCAACGATTTCATCCAGAAGATCACCAGCATAGCCGGCAAGGGCGGGACATAGTCGCGCCGCGCCTGGCCATTTCGGGAGGACGGCCATGAAGAAATTTCTGAATTCTGTGGACACGGTGCTGACCGAAAGCCTCGACGGCTTCGTTGCCGCCCATGCCGACATCCTTGTGCTTGGCGACGAGCATAAATTCGTCCACCGCAAGGTGCTCAAACCGGGCAAGGTGGCGCTGATCTCCGGTGGCGGCTCTGGCCACGAACCGCTGCATGGCGGACTGGTCGGGCATGGCATGCTGGATGCCGCCTGCCCCGGCCAGGTGTTCACATCGCCGACGCCGGACCAGATGATGGCGGCGGCGGAAGCCGTCAACACCGGCGCCGGCTGCCTGTTTATCGTGAAGAACTACGAGGGCGATGTGATGAATTTCGACATGGCCGCCGAAATGTCGGAAGGCGTCATGCAAATCGTCACCAATGACGATGTCGCTGTCGAGAACTCGTCCTATACGACCGGCCGGCGCGGCGTCGCTGGCACGCTGGTGGTCGAGAAGATCGTCGGCGCCGCGGCCGAGCAAGGCATGGCGCTGAAACCATTGAAGGCGCTTGGCGAACGCATCAACGGCGCGACGCGCTCTATGGGCGTGGCGCTGACCAGCTGCACCGTGCCGGCGGCCGGCAAGCCGACCTTCGATATCGGCGACGGCGAGATGGAGTTCGGCGTCGGCATTCATGGTGAGCCCGGCCGTCGCCGCGACACGTTGAAGAGCGCCGACGCCATTGCCGAGGAAATCTGCGCGGCGATCCTGGGCGATCTGGGTGACAGGGCGAAAGGCCCGGCGCTGCTCTTCATCAACGGTTTCGGCGGCACGCCGCTGATGGAGCTTTACCTGATGTACAACAGCGCCCGAAATATCTTCGAGAACAACGGCGTGACGGTCACCCGCTCATTGGTCGGATCCTATGTGACATCGCTGGACATGGCCGGCTGCTCGATCACGCTGACCATGCTCGACGACGAGACGACCGCGTTGTGGGACGCACCGGTGCATACGGCTGCGCTGCGCTGGGGGATGTAGTGCAGCCAAACACGGCGCTGCCGCTGAAGCGGGACTTTGCAAAGACGCCCCAAAAATAGTCGGTGACAACACTGTCATGCGCCACGCCGAGCATTGTCAGTTTAGGCACAATGTTGCTTTGTTTACCTTTGGTAAGGTAAGGAATTCGGCGGGTTTTGGGGGCAGAACATGCGTTACAATTGGGATCGGGCTCCGACGGGTTTCGAACGTCACAGAAAGGCGCTCGCCGCCGCTTTGCTGATCGCCGGCGGTGTCGGACTCGTGCTTGCGGCGCTGCCGCTCTAGAACCAGTCCGAATGGCGCAGTCGAGATCCCGCCGAGATGCCGGGGTGCGAACGGGCTTTCAAGGCACCTGGCCGGTCACGGCGATAAAGCGGCGATCCCGTCCTTCAAATCCCTGACTGAAGCGTTGCACGAGCACGGCTAGCACTGCAGATTTGCCATCCGGGGCGAACGCATAGGATTCCGACAGGCTGTAGGAAGTCGGACAATTCCTCGAGCCGGGCACGGCTTTGTCCTCATGCAGCAGCTTGAATGGCTTGCCATCCTGCCCCTGCAGCGTCAGGCGGAAACCGAGCGCCTTGCCGGCCGTGGAGCTTTGCTGCGTCCCGTCGAAACTCGACGAGCAATCCGTCGCGCTCTCGGCCAGGATCTGGTCGAGCTGGATGGTCGAGATGCCAAGCTCGTCATAGCTCGTCGAAAGCCATTTCTGCGAAACCTGCTCCAGGCGCGCAATGTCTTGGTAACCGATCATGTCGTCGGGAAAGGTGAATTTGTCCACGGCCGTCCGTTCGCCGCGCGGCGCGATGGCATATCGGGCGAGCAGAGGTGCCGCCTGCGCGGCTGCCTGTGCTCTCGCCTGCTCCAGGGTGAGCGTCGCCTCTTCCGACTCGTCGACGATGTGGATGGGCTTGCCGCCGACGAACTCAGCGGTGCGCGTGTCGATGATGTCGATCTCCGACCAGCCCGAATCCGAAACACCTGCATCGAGCGTGCCATATTGCTCGAAGGCGAAATAGTTGCCGTCCGGCGAAAAGCCGATAATGCGCCTCGCCGCCGCATCGCCGGCCTGAGCGGCGGAAGCGACCGTCAACAGCACAGCCGCCAACACGGCAACCTCGCATCGTGACTTCATTGCGCCTTGCCCCCCATTATGACCCTAGACCATCATGCCGCGTTTTGCGGCCAAGGCGAGGTCGCCAAAAGACGAAATTGCACATGCTTGCAAAAACAGCATACGCTATTTCAAAGACAGCAAACATTCCTGGGGAGGAAGCTGGATGGCGTCACGCTACCACGAGGTCTATGACAGCTGGAAACGCGATCCGGAGAAATTCTGGGCGGATGCGGCCAAAGCCATCGACTGGTTCTCACCCTACGACAACGTGTTCGATCCGAATGCCGGCGTCTACGGGCGCTGGTTTGGCGGCGCCTCCTGCAACACCTGCTTCAACGCCGTTGACCGTCACGTGACGGGTGGCCGCGCCGATCAGATCGCGCTGATCCATGACAGCGCGATTTCAGGCACGATCAAGAAATTCACCTATGCCGAACTGAAGCGCGAGGTGGTCGCGCTGACATCGGTGCTGAAGAACCGCGGCATCCAAAAAGGCGATCGGGTCATCATCTACATGCCGATGGTGCCGGAAGCGGCCTTCGCCATGCTTGCCTGCGCCCGCATCGGCGCCGTGCATTCGGTGGTCTTCGGCGGCTTTGCCTCGCACGAACTCGCCACGCGCATCGACGACGCCAAGCCGAAGCTGATCATCTCCGCCTCTTGCGGCCTGGAGCCTGGGCGCGTCGTCGCCTACAAGCCGCTGCTCGACAAGGCGATCGAGACGTCGCGGCACAAGCCCGACGCCTGCCTCATCCTGCAGCGCGACCAGCTGCGCTGCGAGCTCAGGGAAAACCATGACATCGACTATGCCGACGCCGTCGCCCGCGAGCGGGCCGCGGGCGCCAATGTCGACTGCGTTCCGGTGCTCGCCACCGACCCGCTCTACATCATCTACACGTCCGGAACGACCGGCCAGCCCAAGGGCATCGTGCGCGACAATGGCGGCCACATGGTTGCGCTGAAATGGTCGATGGAGAACGAGTTCGGCGTCAAGCCGGGAGAGGTGTTCTGGGCGGCTTCCGACGTCGGCTGGGTGGTCGGCCATTCCTATATCGTCTACGGCCCGCTGCTGCATGGCTGCACGACCGTCATGTTCGAGGGCAAGCCGGTCGGCACGCCCGACGCCGGCACCTACTGGCGGGTGATATCAGAGCATGGCGTGGTCGCGCTGTTCACCGCGCCGACCGCCTTCCGCGCCATCAAGGGACAGGATCCCAAGGGCGAATTCGTCCCGAAATACGACCTCTCGAAATTCCGCACGCTGTTCCTCGCCGGCGAGCGCGCCGATCCGGAAACCATCAAATGGGCGGAGCAGAAGTTGCACGTGCCGGTGATCGATCATTGGTGGCAGACCGAGACCGGCTCGCCGATGACGATCAACCCGGCCGGACTGGGCCTGTTGCCGGTGAAATACGGCTCGCCCGGCGTGCCGATGCCCGGCTACGACATCCGCGTGCTCGACGATGGAGGTCATGAGGTCGAGCGCGGCACGCTGGGCAATGTCGTGGTCAAGCTGCCGCTGCCGGCCGGCTGCCTGCCGACGCTGTGGAATGCCGATGACCGGTTTCGCCAAGCCTATCTCGACGAATTCCCCGGCTTCTACAAGACGGCGGATGCCGGCATGATGGACGAGGATGGCTATTTGTTCGTCATGGCCCGAACCGACGACATCATCAATGTCGCCGGCCACCGGCTGTCGACCGGCGCCATGGAGGAGGTGCTGGCCGCGCATCCGGACGTTGCCGAATGCGCCGTCATCGGCATCGCCGATCAGATGAAGGGCCAGGTTCCGCTCGGCTTCGTCGTGCTGAATGCGGGTGTCGACCGCGATACCGGCACTATCGAGACCGAGGTGGTCACCCTGGTGCGCGAGCGCATCGGCCCGGTCGCCGCCTTCAAGACGGTGGTGACGATCAAGCGCCTGCCAAAGACGCGCTCCGGCAAAATCCTGCGCGGCACCATGCAAAAGATTGCCGACAAGGAAGAATGGACTATGCCGGCGACCATCGACGATCCGGTCATTCTCGACGAAATCACCGCAGTGCTGAAGGGACGCGGGATCGGCCTGTAAAGACATCTGGCCATCGACAGCGCGCCGGTAGCCAATTGGCTATTGTGCAATGCAGCAAATCGCCATACAGTTTTGCCGGGGCGCCCACCGACGATACGGCATGGCTCAGCAAAAAACCACATTTGGCGGCGTCGACATTCTTCGATTTCTCGCCGCCGTCCTCGTGATGTTCTACCACTACGGTTACTGGGTGTGGGCCTTTCCCGCCGGCGTTTCGGCACGGGCCACCGGCGGCATCCCGCCGCATCCGGAACTGGAGATGCTCGGCTCCGGATGGGTCGGCGTACAGGTGTTTTTCGTCATCAGCGGCTTCGTCATCGCCTTCAGCGCCGAAAACTCAACCCCCTTGCGGTTTTTCGAGGCAAGGGTGAAGCGGCTGGCGCCGGCGGTCTGGATCTGCGCGCCGGTCACTGCGGCGGTGCTGCTCCTCGTCGGCCTCAGCTGGCCGACGGATGCCGTGAACCGGCTCGTTCGCACGGCATTGTTCGTTCCCTACTCCCCCTGGGTCGACAGCGTCTATTGGACGCTCGGCATCGAGATTGCCTTTTACGCCGTCGTCTGGACCTTGCTGTGGCTGGGCCGCTTCCATCTGATGGAGGTCGTGGCCATTGTGATCGGCATGGTCAGCACGCTCTTCTGGTGCCTGTATTATCCGCTCGACTGGTCGGCCTTTGCCGAGACGCGTTGGCTCGCCCTGCTGCTGGTGCATCATGGGTGCTTCTTTGCGACGGGCGTCATGATCTGGCTGATGCGCTTCAAGGCGGTGACGCCTTTCCGTCTTGTCCTCTGCGCGCTGTTTCTCGTCGGCTGCGTCCTCCAGATCGCCAGTTCGGTCGATGTTCACACCGTGAAGGTCGAAGAGCAGATGCCATACGCGCCACCGATCGTCTTCTTCCTCGTTGCCATCGCCCTGATGGCATGGTCGTTGCGGCTCGACCTCTCCTGGCGCGGCTGGCGCCGGATCGGCCTGATGACCTACCCTCTCTATCTGATCCACGATGTCGTCGGCGCTGCCATTCTCGGCGCCCTGATGCGTGCGGGAGTGCCATATCTGCTTTCGGTGGTCATCGTCGGGGCGACCATGGTCGCCGCGAGCTGGCTGATTGCGATCGAGGCCGAACCGCGAATCCGGCTTCTGCTCGACCACACCATCTTCCGCTATCGTCTCAAGGCGGCGTAACCGCCGGCGTGTCACGCCGGTTCGTGGCTGCAAACGTGCTGCTGTGGAATGTGCGGCGCGAAGCATGGTGCCCACGCTCTTTGCAAGTGATGAGCCCTCTTTCCTACGTGTCGACCGGTCGCGGCGCGGTCAAGCGAGGCGATCGACCCACGCATAGGACATCATTCCCGTCGACACTGTCGCTTCATGCCCAGCCGCCGATCATTGCCTTGCTCGAGGGCATCCGTGTTCGCTCACGCCGCATCAGCCAGCATCGGCCTCGCCGCACAGGACGACGATCCGCTCAACATCCATTCCTATACGGGCCTCAGGTATTTGCCTTCGTCCGCGCTTCCGATTTTTCCAGATAGTAGCTCGAATACCTGTCGAAAAATTTCTCCGAGCCGCCGATCGATCCATACTTCGCCAGCTTCTTCAGATCGACCTTGTTCAACACCACGCCGACGATCTTGTTGGCGATGTAGGATTCCGAACTCAGTATGGATTGCACCATCGCGCGCGGCGTGCGCCCCCACTCGGTCACGAGCACGAAGCCGTCGGCAAGCGGAGCAAAGGCCTTGGCATCGACCACGGGGCCGAGCGGCGGCAGATCGACGACGATGTACTCGAAGGTTTCCTTGGCGTTGTCGATGAAACGTCGCATCCCGGCCGACGACAGAAGCTCGCTTGTGTGGGAGAAATGACCGCGCGGGACGGCCGGGACGATCGCCAGCTTGGTCTGTCGGTCGATCTTGCCGACGGACTGCCAGGTCTGCCCGCTCACCACCGCTTCCATCAGGCCTTGCTCGGCCTCCATGCCAAGGCTGCGGCTGAGGCCGGGGTTGCGCAGGTCGCCGTCCACCAGCAGCGTTTTGGAGCCGTTGGCGGCAAGCAGTCCGGCCAGATTCGCCGCCACGGTCGATTTGCCCTCGCCGGGAAGGACCGAGATCACGCCGATGACCCGGCTGCCTTGCCCTTCCAATACGACGTCGAAGGCAATCTTGGCGCTGCGGAGCGTTTCGGAAAACATCGATGCCGGGGCGTCGATGCTGACCCGCATGCGCGCGCGTCTTTCGGCGGCCGACGGTGATTGGGCGGTTTTGACATCCGCCTGACCGTCATCGTTCTTGGCGACCTTGCTGCCAATGACTGGCAGGTAGCCGAGGAATTTGAGGCCGACGCGATCGCGAACGTCCTCACCGGTCCTGAAGAACCGTTCCCTGAATTCGTTCAGGCCACCGACCCCGGCCCCCATCATCAGGCCAAGCACAAGCGAAAGTCCCAGCACGATGGACGTGCGCGGCGTTGCCGCCGACTGCGGCAGCGTTGCGTCCGAGATGACGCGGATCTTGCCGACCGGGAAGGATTGCTGCTGGGAGGCTTCCTCGTACCGGCCAAGGAACGTCTGATAGAGTGTCGAGAGCGCCGTTGCCTTCTGTTCCAGTTCGCGCAGCTTGACCTGCGACTGGTTGTCGATGGAACTCTTGCCGGCCGCTAACGCGACATTTGCGCGGAGCGCCGTTTCGCGCGCGAGAGCGACTTCGTATTCGTTGCGGTAGCTTTCGGTCAATTGCTTCAGCTCGCCGAAAATCTGCGCCGATATGTCGGCCTTTTCCTTGGCAAGTGCGACCGCCTGGGGATGCTCGGCGCCGAAATTGGCTTCGACGTCCTGCTGCCGCTTGGCAACAGTGAGATAGCGGGTCTTGAGCGTTGAAATGACCGAGTTGCTGGGCTGGTCGGCGGATATGGCGGCATCCCTGAATGCGTTGTCCGAACCGCTTTCGACGATCGACTTGTATTGCTGGTAGCGGGCGCTGGCGCGGGCGGTATCGGCCTGCGCCTCAATGAGCTGGCCATTGAGGTCGCCCAATTGCTTGTCGCTGATCAACTGGCCGTCGTTGACGGCCAATCCATGTTCGGCCCTGAACTTCTCGACGGCGAGCGCCGCTGCCTGCGAACTTTCGCGAAGCTCCGTCAGCCGGCCTTGCAGCCAGACCGCCGCTCGCTCGGTCGCGTCAAAGCTCGCATCAAGCTGATCGGCGAGATAGGCGTCGGCATAGGCTTTGGTGACCGCGGTCGCAAGCACTGGATCCGTCGCTTGATAGGCGATGGAGATCACATAGCTTCGTCCGATGCGCTCGGCTTGCACTTCGTTCTGCAGTTTGAGGATTGCGTAATCACGGCGTGACGAGGCGATCATCGCGTCACGCGTGGCCGGATCAAGCTGAGCAACGTCGGTGGTGCCCACGGCGGGGTTGGGACGGAAGTACCGGATCACACCGCGCACAAAGCCGGCGGCCTTCGACGCTGCGGACGTCGGAGGGTACAAGAAAGCGTCGTTCTGATCGAGCTTCTGCTTGTCGACGACCACCGCCGCCAGCCTCGCCGAGTGGAGAATTTCGATCTGGCTCAGAATGGCGGAATCGGTCTGCATGCTGACCGACGCCGCGGAAACCTCGTCGACAACTTTGTTCAAGCCTTCGTCGATCAGAACGCGGCTCGTTGCCATGTAGGTGGGAGGCGTGGTCTGCAAATAAAGCACGCCCAGAAAAAGACCGATGGCGGCGCATGCCGCGACAACCTTTGCCTGCCTTGCTGCCATGCTGAGCAGGCGCTCGACATCGATGAAGTCTTCGGCGCTGACAGCGTCCGAACTCGGCAATGGTTTCCTCTTGTCGAGAGGAAAATTGGCATAATTCATCTTCGGTCCAATTCTAGTTTGCATCTAGAGCGGCGGCCCCTCAAGTCGAACTGTGCCGCCGCTCTATCTCTTGTTTGAGCATATGATTTTCCCAAAACCGGTCTCCGTTTTGGGTCCGATGCTCTAGTTGGCAGGCGTTAGAGCAAGCTCGGGGGCATCAGCATAAGTGCAACGCAAGCTTCATGCCAGACACCGCGAAAACCCGGGCGGCCAATCGGCGTTTCTTACGTCACCATTCATACGCTAATGCTCCCCAAAAATGGGCTTTATGCGGCTTCCACCCGGCGCTCATGCGACCGGACGAACTCCTGAAGCATCTCGAAGATCGGCCCCTTCATGTCGTCACGCGCGAGCGCGAAGGCGACATTGGCCTGGATGAACCCTTCTTTCGAGCCGCAGTCGAACATCCGGCCATTGAAGGGCTGGGCGAAGAAAGCCTGGCTCTGCGCAAGGCGGACCATGGCGTCGGTCAGCTGGATTTCGTTGCCGGCGCCGCGTTGCTGATTGCCGAGCAGCGCGAATATCTCAGGCTGCAGGATATAGCGGCCGTTGATGTAGTAGTTCGACGGCGCATTGGCGGGAGCCGGCTTTTCGACCATGGCGGTCACCTCGAAGCCCGAGCCGACATCCGCGCCGCAGCCGACGATGCCGTATTTGCTGGTTTCGGTCGGGTCGCAGCGCTCGACGGCGATGACGTTTCCGCCAGTCTGCGCATAGAGGTCGGTAATTTCGGCGAGACATCCGCGACCGCCGAAGGACACCATGTCCGGCAACAGCAATGCGAAAGGCTCATCGCCGATGACCTCCCGGGCGCACCATACCGCATGGCCGAGACCTTGCGGCGACTGCTGCCGGATGAAGCTCGTCGCACCAGCCACGGGAAGCAGGCTTTCCAGCGCCTGAAGCTGCGCTGTCTTGCCGGTCTGCTCCAAAGTCCCGATCAATTCTGGATGCAGGTCGAAATAATCCTCGATGACCGCCTTGTTGCGGCCCGTCACGAAGACAATGTGCTCGATGCCGGCTTCGAACGCCTCATCCACCGCATATTGCACGACAGGCCTGTCGACGACCGGCAGCATTTCCTTCGGCATCGATTTGGTCGCCGGCAGGAATCGCGTTCCAAGCCCCGCTACCGGTATGACTGCCTTCCTGACTTTCTTCATCGCATATTCCTTCTGAGGAGATCGACTTCAACCTGTCGCAGGCCGCGAAACTGTTTTTCACCTGCCTGCACCTTTCACCTCCCCCGCACCCACGGCAAATTGCGCCGCCACCCTTCGCAGCCGGACGGCGATCGGCATGCCCATATGCCGAACCGCTGCCGGATCGCTGAGCGCCGTCCACACCGCCTTGAGCGGGGACCGCGCCTTGATGTGCTGGACCAGCGACAGGAACGACGCCGCCTTGCGCAGGCTGCGCGTGCGCCTTGCGAAAGCGGCCTCGGCCTTTGCGTCCATCGAATGAGTTCTGGCGAAAACGAGATCGGCCTTGCGCATCGCCTCGACGTGATGAAGTTCGAGCACGCGGGAAATGGAGCCGGTCCGGATATGGTAGACATAGCCGGTCGTCGGCTCGACCACGCATTTGCCGCCCTTGGCCAGGGCACTGGCCAGCAGGATGTAATCTTCACCGATGATCAGGTCTTCGTCATAACGAAGCCCGTTTTCGTTCAGGAAACGTCGCTGGAATATCGGCTTGAGATAGCCGAGATTGAACCTGGATTCGAAGACCACATTGCCGGCGATAAAGTCCGCCAGCGAGATTTCACTCAAGCCCTCCAGATAGTCGGCCGGGAACATCGTCTCTTCGGCAACGCCGTCCTCGCGAACGACCTGGAGATTGTCGACCGCGATCTCGGCGCCCGCTTTCTGCGCGCGGTCAATCATGGTGCAGATCCGCCCGGGATAAACCGCGTCGTCGGAATCGAGGACCGCGACCCATCTGCCGCGGGCAAGCTCAAGGCCGGCATTCCTGGCGCCGCCGGGGCCACGGTTTTGCTCAAGTGCGACAACACGCACGATGTCTTCGGGGTAGGATCGCGCCAGATCGAGCGTCCGGTCGCCCGACTGGTCGTCGACGACGATGATTTCGACGCTGACATCACGCTGGGCAATGGCGCTGGCGATCGCCCGCTCGATGGTTAGTTCCGCATTGTAGGCGGCAATGACAAAGGTGACGTCAGGCTGCACGCTTGCCCCCTTCCTGCGGCGAGGGCAGGCCATACTGGCGGATTTCACGCACACCGACGAGCCCGCTCACGACGCCGACATGCATGATGCCGCGAAGCACGCTGCGGTTCCTGCGCACGGGATTGATGACGACCGGGATTGCCGATGCGAAACAATAGACCGCCTTTGCCGAGGCGAGGCCGACTTGCCTGACCAATGCGAGGCCGCGTGCGTCGCGACCCATGAGATGCCCGTGCGTCTGCCCGACGCGGAACCGGCGGCGGCGGAGCCAGTCGAACGCGGCCCTGGCGCGCGGCACCACTTCGTCGACCCAGGCCTGCGGCGAAAAAGCGATGCGGCCGCCGGCTTTGACCATATGGTCGAAGAACTCGGTGTCCTCGCCGCCGGTCTGGCCACGCGCGAGGCTGAACCGCCGACCGCGGAGGCTGTCGGCGCCCATCCTGAGCAGAACATTGCAGGTGTAGCCGGTGCGGATTTCGCCGCGCACCCAGACGGGCAAGGTGGAGTGGAAATCGCCGCGACGCATCCAGTCGGGCGCGTCTGGCCGATAGCGCGCCCGCACCGGTCCGAGCACGGCGGCGGCGCCACTCGCTTCCGCCGTCGCAACCAGTTCGGCGAGCCATTTGGAAGATGCCGTTTCGTCGTCGTCGAGAAAGGCGACGAAATCCGACGTGCTGGCGTCAAGGCAGGCGTTGCGGGCGATCGAGATGTTGCGCGCCGGACAATGACGATAGCTGATCGGCAGCTTCAACGTCTCCGCCAGCGTCGCCACCAGCAGTTCGGCCGTCGGGCCGTCATCATTGTCGGCGACGATGACGCGGATGTCGAACCCCGAAGGCACATCCAGAGCGGCAATGGAGCGGAGCGTGTCGGCAAGCTCCGGCCGCCGAAACGTGCAGACGCAGATATCTATGCTGCGGTTTTTTTCGGCCGCACCCATCACGCTACCCTCCTACGCTGCGATCGCGGTCCAAGCAGTTGCAGCCAGAAGCCTACGGACCAGCCGAAATGCATGACCATCGCCGAAATCCCGGCAAGCGCACTGTCCGGATTGCGCTGGCTGATGGCGGTCCACACGCCATAGCCGAGACAAACCGACGCCCACACCAGAAGCGGCACGACCGCCAGCCAATGCACGAAGAAAAAGGCAGAGAGAAGGACGACGGGGAATACCAGAAGCGGCACCATCTGCCGGACCTTCGGTATCATGCGGTGCTTGAGAACGTTCTTTGCCCGGCCGCGGCCATAGCCGAGATACTGGAAATAGAGGCCGGCGAGCGACGAGCGCGGGTAATAGATCATTTGCGTCTTGCCGCTCATCCAGATCCGGCAGCCGGCCTGACGGAGCCGGTAGTCGAGCTCCGCATCCTCGTTGTGGCTGAATGTCTCGTCATACCCGCCCACCGCCTTGAAGGCCGATATCCGCATTAGCGCATGATGGCCGTGATCGACCCACTCGCCAGCCGAGAGATGCCGGTGCTTGGAGCCGCCCGTGCCGAGCTTGGAATTCTGTGCAGCCGCCACCGCTTTCTGCACCGTGCCGCTGCCGCTGGTCAGCATGGAGACGACGACCGAATCCGCGCCGGTGGCCAGCGCCTCCTCGACCAGCCGATCGCAATAGTCCAGGGGATAGCCGCCATGCGCATCGATGCGAATGAGATACTCAGCCCCTTCGCCGTAACTGGCAACGGCGAGATTGATCGCCGCGCTCTGGAGGCGCTTTTCATTGTGAAGAAGGATGATCCGCGGGTCCTTCCCGGCGATCTCCTCGACGATCGCCCTTGTGGCGTCCGTGCTGCCGCCATCGGCAACGATGATCCGGGCACCGAGCCTCTCGGCCGCTGGTCGAAGCTGATCAACAAGCGCGCCGATGTGAGCCGCTTCGTTCAGGCAGGGAATCACGATCAGGCTGGGCGCAAGCTTTTCGGTTTGCGTCATTGGCCCATGTCCATCCCTAGCCATCCTAAGCCAGTGCCTCGGCGGCATATGGACCGGGCACGGCCGTCAACCCGCGAAGCTTCTCGACGAGCGCCCGGCAATCGCTGCGGTCGTGGCTCCAGGTTCGCGGATTGCGGGCAAGAACACGCGCCCGCAATTTCCCGAAACGATGCTCCTCCATATCGCCCAAGGCGGCTTCGAGCGCCTCGGGCGTGGCTTGAGGCAAAAGAACGCCGATACCCTGTCGGTCGAGAAACCGGCCGGTTTCGGTGTTGCCCATCGAGATCGGCACCGCGCCGAAGCGGCAGCCCTCATAGAGGCGGTTGGGCAGCAGCCATTCGGAATTCAGCCCCTGCTCGAAAAAGTCGATGGCCCAGGAAAAATGAACCTCGCGGTAGATCGTCGCCATGTCCTCGGGGTTCCGATAGGGCCCGCCAAACGAGAGCCAGGGCTCGGATTCGACGAAACCGTGAAAATCCGGAAATTCGGAAAGCGCCGGACGGCCTCTGAGGATGATTTCGAAGCGCCCCTCGAGCCGTCGGGAAAATTCGGCCAGAAGCTCCAGGGAGCGGCGGCACCGGAGTGCGCCGAACCAGCCGATCCGCCAAGGCGGAGCGACGGGATCCTCCACCACCGTGCGATCATCCAGCAAAACCGCGGCAGGCTCGAAATATTTGTTTTCGAGCAGTTCGACCGGCGCGGCAATCTGGCCGAACGGCTTGAAATAGTTGGCGATGAAGGCGGGCGAACTGGTCACCAGCAGCTTTACATCCCTGGCCAGATAGCGTTCCGCGCCGCGCATCGCCTTGCCCAGAAAGTCGTCGCGAAGCACCAGGCGATGGATGTCGAGACACTCATAGACGATCGGCACCGTCGACTGGAACGCCGATCTGGCACGCCGGGCAAGCGCCAGCATTTCCAGATTGCGCGCGATGATGAGGTCGGGTCTTGGCATTGAACCGAGTTTCGAGCCGATCGAGACCGCCGCCTTTGTGACCGCTGCCAGCCGCTGGGCGAATCGGCCGTCGCGCGTCGCGCCAAGGTCGATCGGCCGCAAGCCCTCGACTTCGGCGATCGGGCTTGCTGTTCGACGGAAGCCCGCCAGTGTGACCTGGGCGCCGCCTGCCTTGAGCATTATGATCCGCCGGCGCACTGCCGGGTCGGAGACGTCGTGTACCAAGTACAAGACATGCAGCATGAAAATTCGACCGCTGTTGGCCCGCCCGCAAGAATCCTAGTACAGCTCGTGCTGCATCGCAACATTTTTGGTGCAGCGTAGCAAAAATCCACGTTTTTTGTTGCGCTGCAAAATTATTGCCGTAGTTTGATGGTGGCATCGGGCGCGGGTCGGGACGTCGGACCGGCACAAAAATCAGGGACCCTGAATTTGCAAGCCAATGCATTCGACCCGCCAGAGGGCTCTCTCCGCAGATCGGTCGGACGCGGCGCTATCATCACGGCTTTGGCGCAATCGGTGCGGGTTGCGACGCAGATCGTCTCCGTCATCGTGCTGTCGCGCCTGCTGTCGCCGCAGGACTTCGGTGTGGTGGCGATGTGCGCACCGGTGCTTGCCTTCATCGCGCTGTTCCAGGATTTCGGCCTGACCCAGGCCACGATCCAGAAAAGCGGGATAAGGCATGAGGAGATCAACTACCTCTTCTGGGTCAATGTCGCGGTCAGCACGTTGCTCGCTTGCGTGCTTGCCGGCTCGGCGCCGCTGGTCGCCGCTTTCTACGGCGAGCCGCGGGTGGCCGGTCTGGTGGCAGCGCTTGGGCTGCAGATCATAGCCTATGGGCTGGGTGCCCAGCATCTGGCGCTGCTGACACGCCGCATGCAGTTCGGCCGCCTGGCCATCATCGACGTCGCAAGTGCCGTCGCCGGCCTCGTCGTATCGATCGCCTGGACTTTCATCGACCGTTCCTACTGGGCACTTTTTGCCGGCACGCTGACAACAGCCGTGCTGCCCACACTTTGCTTCTGGGCAAACTCGCGATGGCGCCCCAGCCTGCCGCGCAAGGTCGATGGCATCAGCGACCTGATCAATTTCGGCGCCGGCATCACCGGGTTCAATTTCACCAATTTCTTTGCCCGCAATCTCGACAATGTGCTGATCGGAAAATATTGGGGCGAAGCGCAGCTTGGGCTTTATGACCGGGCCTACAAGCTGCTTCTGTTTCCGTTGAGCCAGATCACCAATCCGCTGTCGAAGGTCATGGTGCCGGCTCTTTCCAGGCTGAAGGACGAGCCGGACCGCTACCGCAGCGCCTATCTTCGCGTCATGCCGCTGATCTTGCTGGTTGCACTTCCCGGTGTCGCCTTCGCCACCGCCATGTCCGACCTGCTGATACCGTTCGTGCTCGGCGAGCAGTGGCGGCAGAGTTCCAACATCTTCCTGGCGCTCGGTTTTGCCGGGCTGCTGCAGCCGCTCAACAACCCGGCGGGATGGCTTTTCATCAGCCAGGGTCGCTCGGGCGATTTCATGCGCTGGGGCATCATAGCGGCCGTCACGTCGGTGCTGGCCTTCCTGGTCGGCCTGCCTTATGGCGCGCTGGGGGTGGCGATCGCTTATGCGATCAGCGAATATCTCAAAACACCTTTCCTGTGGCTGTATATCGGCAAGACCGGGCCGCTGCGGGCAAGCCACATGCTTCGCGCGGCAACGCCCTTCGTGCTTGGCGCGCATCTGGCGCTTGCCGCGATCTGGTTCGCCAAGCCGCTGCTGCCGCAACAGCACATCGTGGCCATGGCGAGCGCGGTGGTGCTGTCCTACATGATCACCATCGTGACCGCGCTGGCGTTTGCGTCCGGCCGCGAAGCATTGCGGGAGGCTCTGAAACTCCTGCCGGCACGGGCGCCCGCGGCAGCACCAAGCGAGGCGAAGTAACTTGCACGGACATCCATACGAGAAGCAGGTCTGATCCCATGCACTACCGATCGATCTCCGACATGAACGATGCGATTGTCAGGAACCTTCACCGGTTGCCGCGCGACATCGACCTGGTGGTCGGCGTTCCCCGAAGCGGGATTCTCGCCGCCACACTGCTCAGCCTGACGGCGAACATCCCGATGACCGATCTGGACAGCTTCCTGGCCGGAAAGATCTATACTTCGGGGGTCACCAAGCGCCGCGCCGCGCTCGACCGACAGGCCTCCGACATGCGCAAGGTTCTGGTGATCGACGACAGCGTCAGCGGCGGTGCCGCGATGCGCGAGGCGCGCAGCCGGGTAGAGGCCGCCGGCATCAAGGCGGACTTCACCTTTGCCGCGGTGTTCGGCCTGCTGCCTCAGCACGAGGAAACTGACGTCGTCCTGGAAGTCGTGCCGCATCCAAGGATGTTCCAATGGAACTTCATGCACCACAAATTCCTCGCGCAATGCTGCGTCGACATTGACGGCGTGCTCTGCCTGGACCCGACCGAAGCCGAGAACGACGACGGTCCCGCCTATGAGAAATTCCTGAGCGAAGCACTGCCTCTGTTTGGCCCGACCCGCAAGATCGGCTGGCTCGTCACCAGCCGGCTCGAGAAATACCGCGCGCTTACCGAAGCATGGCTCGCAAAGCATGGCATCGCATACGACAGACTGATCATGCTTGACCTGCCGAGCAAGGCGGAACGGCAACGGCTTGGCGTGCATGGCAGCTTCAAAGCCGATTTCTACCGCAAATCCGACGCCATCCTGTTCATCGAGAGCGAGCACCAGCAGGCCCTCAAGATCGCCAAGCTTTCCGGCAAACCGGTGCTGTGCGTCGAAACGCATCTGGTAACTTATCCCGATACGCTGTCGCTTCCGGCACTAGGACAGACGGCACGCAACCTTCCCAGCAGATTGCGGGGGATCAGTTCGCCTGACGGGCGCAAGACGGCAATCAAGACCGTGGCGCGCACACTGCTCGGCGAACGCGGCTACGAGACGCTCAAGAGCCGGATCAAAAGACCTGCTTGAATCCGATTCAGAACTTAGGCGGCCTGCCGCGAAGGCTGCCGTGCCGCCCTGTCGAGCATCGAGAAGAAGGTCGCGAACTGACCAGCCGGATCGAGTTCCGGTCGCTCGGAGAATGCCCGTGCCGCCGTTGAAAGCCGCCCATATTCCTGGCTGTCGGTCCACAAACGCCTGACCACTGCCACCCAATCGGCGAGCGGGGCGTCGTAATCCAGCACCACGCCACCGGAGCCGATCGCTTCGGGCAGGCCGCCACGACGCGAGCCGACGACGGGAATGCCGCTGCAATGGGCTTCCGACGCCACCCGGCCCCAGGCCTCTTCCCACTTGCTGGGGGCGAGCAGGATTTTCGTGCGGCCATAAACGGTTTTCATGTCGCTGGTCCGGCTCTCCAGCGTGACGTTGCCGAGCGGCGCGATCGTCTGCTCGATCCGGGCCCGATGATCGTCGTCAAGCTTCCAGCTTTCAACGAATAGGAACGGGATTTCGGAGCAGGCGGCGGCAATGCGCACCGCAAGCTCGAAGCCTTTTTCCTCATAGGGATTGATCAGCGTGACAAATTCGCCTGTCGTCGGCGTGCTGTAGAGGGCGGGATTGATGGTCGGCGGTATAATCGTCGAATCGATATCGAATTTTGCCTTGTAGGTGCGCGCCGTGAATTCGGAATTGGCGATGTAAAGCGCCGAATGCAGCTCGCGCAGATCGCCGCCCAATTCGTGGAACTCGACGTTTCTGAGATAGACGACCAGCGGCACGCCTTCGGCCTGCAGCGCCTTGCCGATCGGAACCGACTTGTGGCACTGGACCACGGCGACATCCGGCCTCAGCTTTTCGACGGCAAAACCCGCCGCCTCCCAGGGAAACCAGGCCCGCACGACCGGATAGCCCGGATAGCTGTCGATGACAGCGCGCTGTCTCAGAAGCTTCATCTTGGCGCGCGCCTTGTAGCCGAAAACGCCTTGGCCAAACAGGGCGGCGAGCACCGACGCCTCATGCCCGTGCTCGAGCAACTGCTCGGCAAGATGATGGGTGCTGGACTGGACACCGCCGCTGAACTGGGGCGTGTAACCGTTGCCGCCTGCAAAAAGCACTTTCATGGTTTCGGCTCCTTGTCGCATTCTCAAGTTTACGAGCGATGACGCATTGCTTGTTACCGCATGGCTTGTTCACGCGTGATGGCTTGCGACCCGCTTTCAGGCATCCTGTTGCATCTCTAAATTGGCGAACGGATTGGTGCATGGCTGCCATCCGGTGAATCGGATCGGATCGGTTGGCGAACTGCGCCGGGCATAGTCGGTCAGCATATGGAACTCGGCAATAACCCAGCGGTCGAAATGGCTCAGATCTTCTTTTTTCTGGTCGGGGAGAAACCGGCGTGCGGCGCCCAATTTCAGCTCTTCAAGCAGAGTGACCGCATCGCCCAGCTTTTTGTTTGGAAATATCCAGGGGTTCCGCTTCTGGAATTCCAGGACGAACTGCTGCAGATGTTCGATGCGCATGTTCAGCCTGCCGAAATATCTTTCGAGCGTGACGCGCACCAGGTCCTCGTCCGAAAGCGAGGAAACGGCGGCATAGGCGATGCCGGTCGAAGCAACTCCGCCAGCCATGATGGCCAGTGCCGCGCGCCGCGAAACCTTGATCATCCGGCCATTTCCTTTCCCGCTATCCGGCTCGCCGCCCGCAAGGAGAGGGCTGCCGCGGTCAGGCTCGGGTTGGCACAGGAACAGCTTGGATATGTGCTCGAGCCGACGACGACCAGGTTCCTGAGCTGATGGTGGATCATGTCCCGGTCGACCACCGAATCCGCCGGGCTCAAGCCCATCCTCAACGTGCCCTGGACGTGCGACTCGGTCGGCCGGATGCCGCGATCGAAAATCTCTTCGACGGGCAGCGGGGCTAGAAGCGCCGGCAGTTTCTCCTTTGCCCACGCCATGCCCTTGACGGCATAGTCGGATGCCCCCTTGAAACTGACGAAGGCGTTTTCATCCTCGTCGAGGATGACGAGATTTTCCGGCTCGAGCAGGTTTTCGGTGACAATGATGAGGGGAAGCGTCTGACGGATACGCCCCTTTTCGGGGCGCATCCCGTGCTGCCAGCGGTTTTCGAAATAGACCAGCGCCGCCGCATGCTGCGATCTGTGGGCGCCGTCATAAAGGCCGAAATTCAAGCCGGTGGTGATGGTGCTGCCATCGAAATTGTCGACCCCGTCGAGATAGGCTTCGAAATTCCATCCGTAAGATTCGTGCAGGCCACGCCCGACGAATTCGCCCGACAGGCCGGATCGCAACATGATCGCCGGGCTCTGGATGGCATTGGCGCCCAGAATAAAAAGATCGCCGCTGACCGAATATTCCTTGCCGTCCTGCACGAACACGACCGAACGGACCGATCCGCCGACGTGATCGAGCCGGCGCACTTCCGCGCCAAGGCAGACCGAAACGTCGGGATGCTCGAAGACGTGCATCAGGCCATTGTTGGCGGTGAATTTCGCGTCGACCGGGCATAAGCCGCATCGCAAGTTGGCGCAGCACGAAGACCGCTGCGCGGTCGGCACGCGTGCCCTCGCTGTCGGCACGACAAAATGCTGATCCGGCTGCGCCGCTTTCATCATCCGGTCCGGCGTCGACATGTGATGCGGTGGTTGTGGAAACGGCCTGGAACGCGGCATCATCGCCGCCATGTCGGGATCGCCTGAAATCGACATGACGTCCTCTGCATCGCAGTAGAACGGCTCGAGCTCGTCATAGCTGATCGGCCAGTCGTTGCCGATGCCGTAGAGGCTTTTCAGCCTGAAGTCGTTCGGATGAAAGCGCGGCGTCTGCGCGAACCAGCAATTCGTTCCGCCACCCAATCCGATCGTGTAGTTCCACGGCTTATCGGAGTTGGTCTTGTAGGTTGTCTCTTCGTCGATGTCTGTGTTGACGTTCTGGTCGAGCTGCCATTCATGCGTGTTGTGCCGGCCCCATTCCAGAACCAGAATGCGAGCCTTTCGCTGCTTCGCGAACGCATGCAGGAAGAACGCCGAACCGAAACCGGAACCGATGGCGACAAGATCGAAATGTTCGTTGGCGATCTGTTCCGGCCTGACGCCCAGCACCATCAGATAAAACCCTTTGTTGAAACGAGCGCGTTCATCAAAGCCTTCGTAACCGTCCTTGGTGTGCGAGCCAATCTTGCCATAGGCCTTTCCCGAATGGGCCTCACGCCGCCATCCTGCCGATCGAGTGGTATTCGATGCCGTGGCGGGCAATGACCTTCGGGTCGTAGAGGTTTCGGCCGTCGAAGATGATCGGCGTGGTCAACGCATCCTTCACCGCGTCGAAAGAAGGCGCGCGGAAGCTCTTCCACTCGGTGGCGATCAGGAGTGCGTCGGCGCCACGCAGCGCTGCCTCCTTGGTCCCGCACAAGAGGAGATCCTCGCGCAGCCCGTAGATGGCCTGGCATTCCTGCATCGCCTCGGGATCGTAGGCCTGCACTTTGGCACCGGCCTTCCACAGCGCTTCCATCAGGACACGCGCCGGCGCCTCGCGCATGTCGTCGGTGTCGGGTTTGAAGGCTAAGCCCCAAAGCGCAAAGGTCTTGCCCTTCAGATTGCCCTCGAAGTGCCGGTTCACCTTGTCGAACAGGACCGACTTCTGCTCGTTGTTGCGCTCCTCGACCGCGCGCAGCAGCTTGGCATCGAACTTGACGCCTTCCGCCGCCTTGATCAGGGCGCGCACATCCTTGGGGAAGCACGAGCCGCCATAGCCGAGGCCTGGATAGATGAAGTGGTAGCCGATGCGCGGATCGCTGCCGATGCCCTTGCGGACCTCCTCGATATCGGCGCCCAGCTCCTCGGCCAGATTGGCCATTTCGTTCATGAAGCTGATCTTGGTCGCCAGCATGCAATTGGCCGCGTATTTGGTGAATTCGGCGCTGCGCACATCCATCACGATCATCTTCTCGTGGTTGCGGTTGAATGGCGCATAAAGCTCACGCATCACCGCCTCGGTGCTTTCGCTGCTGGTGCCGACGATGATGCGGTCGGGCTTCGTGCAGTCGGCCACCGCCGAGCCTTCCTTGAGGAATTCCGGATTGGAGGCCACGTCGAAAGCCAGATCCTCGCG